>JBHLPG010000021.1:0-28808 GCA_048939725.1 Promethearchaeota archaeon
ATTCAGATTCAAGCGTGTATCGTGTGAATTTCGTTGCATAATGATTTCCACCAAATCCAATAACTGAAACCCACTCACTCCCTTGAGAGAGATTATCAAACTGAGTCTTGTTTATTGCATCAGCAATTAAATGGCATGCTTCAAGATCATCCCATTGAGGTTCGGCCGACCCTACCTCAATAAAAATGACTGAAGTTTTAGCAAAGGGACCATGATGAGTAACTTCTAGACTTATCTCATAATCAAAGAGCAGATCGTATTCTCCAGAAGTCATCAAATCTCTGATATTCAGTAAGAGTCTTTTCATGAGAAAAGCATGACACTCTACGAGTGTGTCATTTCTACCACCAAATTCTGCAGCACCAAAGTTTCCTATAGGATGGACAGTGAGACTTGGGCGTAAACTTTGAGCGGAATGACGAGAAAGATAGATTATGGGATGAGTTGAAGGAATTGTATCTGTAATGAACTGATCTGAAAAGATAGAAACCTCCTCGGTGAATGAAATCATCTCTTGTAGGTCACCGTCAATGAATCGGGAGATATTCATTCCTGCACTGTCCTTACGACTGGCTACCATGTGGAATGTCATGATTACTACCTATTTTTGTTATAAATTTCTTTCTTATAATAATACTCTGAAGAAGTTTCAAAAATCGAATAATTAATAAATGTCAATAAAGGTCTAATTAAGCTAGAAATATTAATCGAGCTTCGATCAATGAAATCTATTTTCAAATTGATTCTCATTTCTATTCTATTTTTTTCCCTTCTCTTTTCAGAACCGAGATGTGGATCACATCCAACTTCATTAGTTCCAATCATCTTTGTTCCTTATCCTTTTATTAACACTACCATCAATAAACCCTTTACATTAACATTTATTGTTATTGATGATGATCCCTACAAATTCTTCCTTAAAAGCACCGATGGTGTCGATAAATCAGGTAGGATAAGATCCAGGGTTTTGAATTTCACTTACAGTTTAGAGACAGCGGGAACTATAGTCTATACTTTGACTATATCGGATTTTTCCAATAATAGAGTTTCTGAAGACATTACGGTGACGGTGACTTATTCAAATCAGGGTGTAGGAGATTTGGGGCACACTTTTGAGGAGGAGTATTTTGCGGTCGAAATAGATCTAGTTGGTTCAGGAAGTGATGTTTTTGACCCTGATCCTAAAGATCCTGATTTAATTAACGATTTATTAGATCTAGGAGGAATGACTGGAGATTCCAATCCTTTAGAAGATGAACAATTCTACCTGGCATATATGAACATGTCAGGTATTCAAACAGCGTTTTCGGCGTTAGAGAAGTTTGAACATACACTAGCATTCAAAGACTTCATTTCAGATGAGATGTACCAGGATATCTGGGATATAGGTGCTTTAACACCAAGTATACGAAACGCATTAGCAATTCCAATCTCTCATGTTAATGCAACTGCTCCTTTTCAACAATTGGTTCAACATTACAACACACCAGCGGGGGATGGTTTCAAAGATGTCTTTGTCACCAATAATTTCATGGCTCTAATCGCATATTCTACAGGAACTGGAAGCGATCCATATCTTATGGATGGGAATGATGATCTCTTCTTAGGTTACACTTTTATCATTCAAAACTTGACAAATGTGATAAATAAAGCATTAATAGAAAATGGGCACAACGAGAATCAAATTAAGAACTATGATTTTGAATCGAGCTTTGAAAAAACAGAAAGAGGATATAAATTTGGTATCAAGTATTCAAATATTTTAGTACTTTGGTATGATATTGATGTCGCTCCGAAAGTTATTGATGTTTTCACTAGTTCTGATGATCACTCTTTTTTTCTCACTGAAGATACTAGAGGAGTCGCTTTTGGGAGTGAAGTTGTCGGTCTATCAGTTCTGGAACATATCACTTTCAATTATTCATACGAGACAGCTATATATAGTGGAGCTAATGAATACATTGAAGGTCGTGTGACAACTAATTATGATATTGGAGAGACAATTGCTTTTGCCTCACGGGATAATTCTTCTATAATATCAGATTATTTGGAAACTTGGACAAACAACCCTTTTATGGCTAATTTAACATATAGCTTACCTATTCCTGATGAACTAGCTGATTTTGATTTTTCTTATTATGGGCTGCCAAATGTTCAAAACGAGGTGATAGTTGAATTCCCAGAATTAGCTTTTTTTATTAATGAAGATGCCAAAAAACGACTGAGGATGGAGAATGGTTTAGGCTTGACAGTGGTTACATCAACAACCTCATTCGGGATTGATGTTTTAAATCCGGTGTACGAACAAGTAGGTGATGATATTATTATTAACATGGGTGATAGAACATACTTTTATACCGAATTTACAGATAAAAGAACCTACAGACTTCGAGGTTTAGAAGAACTCTGGCCAGAAATGAGCCCAGAGACTGACTGGGATGTTCAAATCATTCCTTTTGATCCAATTGGTTGGGGTGTCGCAGATTTTGGAATAACAAAAGCATATTTCGTCATCGAATTTGGTTTAGCTTATGAATTCACGAAATTCATGGCGAAAGATATAGGAGAATTTATACAAATGCCACCTAGCGCTGCAGCTTACCTTTCAGCAGATTTGTTATACTTTACATTCACTGAATTCCCAGAATGGTATGGTGGAGAAATCATCCACGATCCCACATATTCAGCTGTTGCTGCGATGGCTGCTGAACCTCCAGAATCAAGCTCACGAGAGGAGTCTAGTGAGGCACCTGCAACACCAAGTAACGGTGTTCCAGGATTCAAGAGGATTCTCCCTATACTTGGTGTACTAGCTTTATTAGCTTGGAAAAAATCTAAGAAAGGGAAATATCAATTTTCGTAAGACAGAACAAGAAAATGGTTCAGAGAGGATTGAAATGAACTTCAGGAAAGTTCTCTTAGTAGTTTTTGTACTCTTTGGACTAATTTTTCATATTGATCCTCAATTAATTCATACAAACTGCAACGCAATGTTAAATACACTTTCTCCCACTCTTATAGCTCAAGAAGATGAACCAGTGATTGGTATAGTTCAAATCGGAAGTGCTGCTTCACAAGGAGAGACAATTTTTTTGTTTGGTTTTCTTTCAAATATAGTGGCATTTAATTATGACAATGATGGAATTCTATGGAATAAATCATTTGGATTAGAGAGCCCTGGAGTCGTTTTTATATGGAATGTAATTCCAAATTCTATACAGCAAGAGGAAGTATCTGGTGTTTACGTTTCATTGTCTAACGGAACTATCTTTGAAGTTTCCCAAACCGGTGAGGTATTATGGGTGCAGTCTCTTGGTATCTCTGCAATATCAAGTTTAGATCTAGTAGAATCCCCCAAAACCGTAGAAGTTCCATTTTATATCATTTCAGGAGGAGACAATAATCAAGTCACGTGGTTAATGCCTAATGGGTCGGTTATCGATAGTTATCCCACTTCTTCAGAAATCACTTTAATTTCGGTTAAAGATAGCTATTCGATAGTTGGTACCCGATCTGGTAGTATATCTATTTACAATAGTACAACTCTTTTATGGAATAAAAGTATTGGTAATAATCAAGTCTTAGCAAGCAACTTACACATGAATCTTGTGACTGCATATTGCTATGGAGAAGAAGTCATTTTTCTGAATTTAACTTCGGGTTCAATTGAAAGGACAAAAGATTTTGGAGTACTCACCTACAATTCAATTCGGACATCAAAATCGGAAGATGATCGCGCATTTTTATTTAAGAATAATGGAGATCTCGTTGTAATCCGTGTCTCAAATGGTTTGATTGATTGGGAAAATAATGATATTTTAAGTTACGTTACAGATATTCGCTTTCTTGAGTTTACAGGTGATTCACAGGAAGATATTGTCGTTAGTACCATTTCTGGTCATATTTACGTCCTCAACAAATCAACTGGACAGACTCTCTTCTCTGAGAAAGTAAATCAAGAAGAAATATCACACTTCATAAAATCGAACTTAAACAATGACGCGATTATTGATCTGATCATTGGAACTCTCGATGGGAGGATTTTGGTTATAGAGGGATCAGATCTCACTCCACCGATCATTTCTGAGCTTAAATCAACCCAACTTTCTTCTAACAAGTACAACATTACAGTAACTACTGACGAACTAGTGAGAGCGGACATAAAATATGGATTGAGAACTGTTGAAGAAATTACAGAAATAAATGACACATACAGATACAATCACAGTTTTATTATGGATAATTTGGCGCCAGAAGTCACGTATTTAGTACAAATAGTCGTATATGACAGAAATAATAACACTTCTATGAGTGAGGTGATTTCCCTCAATACTGGGGCTTATCCTACTTCTTTCCCTTTTGTTGAGATTTTTCTAGGTGCATTTATTGTCTTTGGGGTGATAGGTATGGGATATTTACTTTACGATCGTCGAGCTCGTCAAAGTGCATTGAGGTATGGTGAAGAAGCATTAAAGTATAATGAATATACGAATGCCATTAGATATTTCTATAAAGCAAAAGCTAGAGATCGTATTATTGATGTAGCCAAAATCTTGGTACTTAATCCAGAGTTAGCTCATGAAATGAGTGAGATCAAGAAAATCAAGGAATTGGAAGAATATATTATCGACGCACAAGAAATTGTAAAACAAACAAAGGAAACAACAGGTGATTCTACTTAAATAGTCTCCCAGTTTAAAGAAACAATATTACTCATTCCTTCTTTTTTCCTAAGGATTAACCTCTTTTGTTCAAGTCTAGCTAACAGTCGAGACATGGTAGATTTTGAAAGTCCTAACTCATCTGCTATAGTTTGCTGATTATTTGATCCACTATAAAGCAGTTTTAAGACATTTATTTCATTAGGATTGAGGAAATTCTGCCACTTTTCTTCAAGCTCATTCCAGGTAACTTTCGGTTGTTCTGAAATTGGCTCAAAATGTTGAGGTTCCAGAACCACGTTTTGAGATGGGTCGTGAGAAGGTGTTTGCTGAGATGGGGTTCTGATTTCAGATACTTTCTTTACAATCAGTTGTCTGTTTTGAAAAAGAAACACTGATGCGAGAAAAATCGCTGATCCAATAATGGCAGCAATAAGACTTGTTATGAAAGGGTCAGTACCAGAGCCTGTAGGAATTTCCACGGGTATTTCGATCTTTGCGAGGATTTCACGAGCGTTTATCTGGATAATCCCTACTGTTCCTTGAGGAGGGAGTGTATCTGATAATATAAATGTAATAGCCTTTGTATCTTTGGGATTAATCACAAATTGGGTCATATTAGCGCTAATCCATGAAGGAGTTATTACAAAACAATGGAGATCATAGTTCACATAAGAGCGGAGTGTTACGACTAGGGGTTTGGAACTTGTTATCGTCCAAGTATTGATATTTGCTGCAATTAACCTAGTGGTGGATTCAGAACTGAAATCAATCGTTGAAGTGAATATTTGTACACTTACCTCTGTCCAGGATAGCTGTAATTTTCCCCCAGCTATTACTGAGATGCGTTGAGGTGTTGGATTGACTTCTAATAGTACTAATCCTCTTTCCAAATAGACATATGTTTGTAATAGACTTGCTCGTGTGCCCCAATCCAATCCTAAAGAAGCAACTTCATCTTCTGATGTAGTGGCTGTATATGAACCAGATAACTCGTATTCATTCCCTGGTTGTAGAGATGATTGAATAGCAAAGGAAATATGGGTGTTACCACTAATAGAGGTAACCTGGGAGTTGATTTCCGCCCCTTCAAAGGTAAGCTGTACATTATTAATATCGCCTGTCGCAACAAGAAGCCCTGGTACATTCCCTTCAACCGTATCTGAATTTCCAAGGACTTGAACATAAAAAGTACAAGAGTATGACTGGTTCTCAAATATCGTATAGGTTAAGATGACATTTCCCACGTCGAATTCTGTGTCCACTTTCGAAGCAATTCCTTGCTGGAGAAAAAAAATACTAGCAAGTAATAAAGACAGCAAAAATATAGGAAATCTCCCATGCAGGATACGTCACCTGTGGGATATAGGAAGTAATCATTTTAATAAGCTTTTGTTTTCTCTCGTACAAAGAAAAATCTAAAGGTTTTTTATTTCTTGAAAACAGCTTAAATGATAGTTATTTATAACAATACTATAAAAAAAGATGAAAAGAGAAAAAAAGGGGGGGGATGTTTTAGTTTCATAGGGGGACGATTTCATCTACCCAATTAAAATACCATGTGTCTAAAATATCGCCAGTTTCGCTATCAATCCTGAAACCAAGTTCAGCGTAAGTTTTAGATTCATAGTATCCTTCTCCCTCTAAATACCAGTTATCAAATTCAGTAGGGGTATAGTAGACGATATACCATACACCACCTTCACCATAACTATAATCCCGAACTACTTCATAATCATTATAGTAATAATTCCCAAAATGATATGCATACATTCCGTAATCAGCTGAATAATTACTAATAAACTCAATAGTCAATTCATGGTCTTGTGTAATGGCAATTGCTTGATCATAGGTTATTGTGGGGAGGGCTGGCATAATAAAATCAGATTCAAAAATTTCACCAGGATCATCACTGATTAAGAGGTAGCCCCAGGCATCAAGATATATTTCCGAATAGAGATAGACATACCAATAAGCGGCGCTTTCCCCTTCATACCCAGATTCCATACCTTTCTCACCTGATTCATCTACAGTTTCTTCAAAGAAATACCAGCTGCTATAGAAATACGCGTCAATAGATGAATTATCATATTTATCGAGAAATACTTGGACATCAGATACTTCCATCGCAATTGCAATGACTTCGTCTTTTGACATCTCAGGTAATTTTGGTACAAAGAAATCAATAACTTCAGCGGTGGCATCGTCAATGGTCACAGATGCCCAAACTTCCCAGTGTTCTTTTGAATAAATATCAATATACCAATAACCAAAACCATCAAAATAAGCCCAAGCTTCTAGATCTGTATATTCTCCTGCTAGGACTTGAATTTCCGGGATATTGAATGCGATATCAAGAACCTCTTCCTCCGTTAATTCAGGATCAACAGGCCGAAATACTTCAACAATCTCACCTGTAAGATCATCAATGATAAGGGACAAGTAGTCCCATATGTACCCTATGGCTCCTGGTTCAGTAATTGGTTCGTCAGGGTCAGTATTCTTACCTTCCTCATATTCATAATATTCGTAAGGAGGGTAGAATTCAACATACCAAAATTGGAAAGAATCAAACCAAATGTAGATCTCTGCGTCTGGATACTCTTCAAGAAAGGCTTTACCATCATCTGAATTTACAGCAATATCGTGAACCTCTTCTTCTGTTAGGCTTGGTTCAATAGGTTGGATAATTTCAGATACTTCACCAGTTGAATCTTGAATTATTACTGTAAGATAACTCCATTCAGGGTAATAAGAATACTCGGTAACTGGTTTAGCTTCATAACCGATTTCAGTACTTACTTCGTTATCCTCCACATAGTACTCATCCCAGTAATCAACCGAATAGTCAACATACCAAAAATCAAACCCATCATACCAAGCCCAAACTACAACATCATCATGATCAGCTCTAAATTCTTGAACTGCATCCAGGGCTTCTGCGACAGCAAGAACTTCCTCCTCTGTCAGAGTGGCTTCCTTATACTCATAATCTTCTTCAGAAAATCCTGGGATCTGATATCCTTTATCAATGTCGATTTCTTCTGCTTCTTTTTTGGCATCTTTTTCTTCAAAGTTAATTTCAGCTGCAGGAAGGGCTAGATTTCCTGTAAATGAATTCACTAAGTATGCTGTTGAAAATAATCCTAGGAAGATCATTCCTGTTAATAGCAGCATCTTCTTTTGTATCGGAACATACATATTTTTCCACATAATCCTTTTTTCTTGAATTTCGCAATTCTTGTTGAATTGTTTCTGTTATTACTCTTGCACGAAACAGCAGTTAAGGTATTCCATGCAAAATAATACAACTATGCGATCGAATTACTAGAACAGGTTGACAAATGACCGCAACAGCTTAAGAAATTACTGTTGTCTTCTATGACAACAAAGGGAAATCATGTTTCTCAGTGAATTTGCTTATCATTTTAGGGATTATTTCCCTTTCCTAAGAATTTTCAATGATAAGTAAGCCAAATACGGAGAAAATTTTGTCAGTGTCATTAACAACACTAAATTATTCCCATTTTCAATATTTTCTCAATGTTAAATAGAATTCCTGTGTCACTAATAGTTAGCTATAAAAACATAGTTAGGTGCGCTATATATGTTGGCACGCGATATAAATAGGTGCACATATATCGTTCCTACCAAATTCATTTCACTCTAATCAGTTATTGCTAGCCAAATCAAGCGGATAATGCGTTAGGATTGAAAATCATTGAGTACAGATAAACGTAGGGACACAACAGAACCACGGAAGAAATCAATTATAGTTAAACATTGGGAACGTGATATTCGTAGGGGATTACTGCAATTGATGATCCTCATGCTGATCCGTCTCCGAACACAAGACGCACATGGATATGGACTAATAAAATTGATTAGAGAAACTGGAATAGGAATTGAATTGAAAGCCGGAACAGTTTACCCCTTATTGAAAAGAATGGAAGAAGATAAATTGATAACTTCCCTTACTGCTACTGATAGTGAATCCTCTGGGGTAGCTAGGAAAATCTATACAATTACTGACATTGGGGAAGAAATGATCGAAGAAATGATCGGCACCTATTTTTCCTATCATGATTTTATAAAGAAATGGTATCAAGAAATAAATAATCAAAAGAGGAGATAAATATGAAATCAGTTGATGTGGATGCTAGACACCTGATTCGAACCTATATTGATGGAATTGAAGAGTATCTTCGGGGACATACGCGCCTCCACCCTAATGAAATTGACTCGTTGTTGACTGAAATTAATGACTTTGTGTATCTGAGAAGTGGGGAATTAGCCACTGGAGATCGTGTTCACTATAATGATGTATTAAAAGCGATTGAGGAATGTGGGTCTCCAAGTGAAATTTGTGAACAATATCTCGAGTTAGATCGTGAGGATCAGCCACAACCATTTACACCCAAAGTTACTTCTTCATCCAAATCATCGGTAACAAAGCAGAATGGGGAAACAGTAACCCAAACTCCAGGTATAACCGAGAGGCAAAAAGATCAGGATAGTTTGAAAGATATAACTTCTTATTACAGTGAGACATCTCGATGGTTTTCGCTCTATCGTATTTTCTTTGTTTTCTTCATAGGATGGTTTAATATTGCGTTCTTCCTTGCTGGTTATACTGGATTTCGCCCCCCTGATTGGTATTTTAGTTCATATGAATATTACATTCAATCTATGAATTTTTGTTTCATTGTAACATTTTGGGCTGTTATTTTAGCTATGTGGGAAGGGATTCTAATTAATCAATGGAAAACCAACTTGAGTAGAGAAAAAGGGATTGATAGAAGTACAGATGACACTGTTTTAATTTGGATTTCAAGGATAAGTTTTCTCTTATTATTTTTCAAATCTTCTGTCCTGTTACGCTTAAGTTATTTATTTTTTGTACCAGTATGGTTATTTTTAGCATGTTTTGTTGAGCGTCAGTTAAAATCTGAGTTATGGATAGAAAAACTTGGTCCATGGCTAATTTCGTTTGGATCATTTTTAGCTAATCCACAGGAAGGGAAAATCAAAGATTTAATCCCTTCATCTTTGATTGAATTTAATGACAGGGCTAATAACCAAGAGAAAGGATTTGCAGCGATTTTGGCATGTATGCTTGTATTCACTTTTGTATTTCCATGGTACACTGCAGCTGTCATTTATGGTGGAGCATATCTCTTTACATTTCTTTCCCTAGCAATAATTATAGGAACATTAACAATTTTTAGACATTCAAGGACAAAAACTAATTTTAAGGATCCGAAATCAACCACTAGCGACTCCGAGCTTATATCGTGGTTGGTAAGATTATTAGCTTTCAAAACAATCCTTATTCTTGGTTACATTATCCAGATTGATCCCACAGGGTTTTTCTTAGGTAGTTTCATTATTATTGGTGTAATAATTGCATCTGAGATTATTTTAAATACATATGGTGGCGAGTCGTTCCGCTTATGGCTTAGCAAAGCATTAATCACCTTTGGTAGCCAAAAATCAGAGAATCAAGAAAGTCGTGTTATATCAATCTCTTCTGTTCCTAAAGACCAAACTCCATTAACAAAAACAGGAGCTATTGTTTCTCAGACTCAGGAATCTATTCAACAAGAAAAGATTGAAGCTGCTCCGAAAAAAGAAGAAAAAATTGAATTCCAACGAGAGAAAAAGCCATCAGCATTTTCAAGAGTACTTGGAGGAACTGGGATTCTTGTTAAAGCCTTATTTATGACTGTTTGGATGCTTTTCATCTCTTTTTATGAAATGATTCTTGCTTTTTTGGTAATAATAACCAGTTATTACTATGAAGGAGTGTATCAAATACCAATTTTTGAATTTGAAGGATCTTGGGTCGAATTTCTTTTTGGCTATGGTGTGAAATCCGTCTCTATGGGGGGTTGGGCACTTACAAGGTGGCATACACTTCTTTTCGTTGGTATTCAACTATTTTTCATTGTAATCGTACAATGGTACAGTCTTACGACAAAGAAACATGAAGGATTTATTTTGAGAGTATATCGAAATTTGACAAGGATCCTCTTAGGAGTGGTTATCATTGGATTATTAGCCCATATGTGGTATGATGTCATTTATACTCAACTTCAACTTTTAATTGCCTTTGGGTTTGTGTTTTTCAGCGAAATCACAGCATGGAAGGTTCGTTCTGAAAGAAAACGGCTAGTTCCTGAAATCCAGCATGAACTCCCTATCTCTGATGACGTAAGGACAAAACCTGATCTGATAAACTCACCCAAAACTTCCTAACAGCTGGGATTCTTTCGATATAACTCCATCATCTTTTTTTTCATCTTCTCAGATTAATAATTATAGATTTAATGTACCTTAGGGATCAGATTACACCAACCTGAAAATTGGGAATCTTTAGTAGGTGAGAAAGAAAAATCAACAATTTTTTTCTGTTTAGAAAACTATATGAGTTTATATGATTTTGAGGATGTCTTGATATTTTCTGAATGTTCAAAAGTGTTAAACTCGGTTATGCTTTTACTTAAACAGCATATAAAGTTAATCAAGATTTTAGAGGTAGAAATATTGGAAAAGAAAAGAATATTTTTGATGATAATGATAGTATGCGTTTTGTTTGGTTTGATTAGGGGGAATATGACACTAGGGCATCAACAAACACTTTCCACTCTATTATCGAATGAGCACCGATCATTCCATAAGGTTCCCATTCTTCCTTCAACTGCTCAGACTGATCTCCCACCAAACCTTGTTGTAGCATTTGATAACAGTCATACTCCTTCTGTTGGACAAACTGTAACAAATCTAGAAGGAAATCTTACGGCAGCAGGTTCAGATTTCCATACGATAGATGGAGTGTTTTCCATACCTGCAAACGCAAACATCTTATTGATTCCATGCTCTACATTGATTTATTCCGCTTCGGAACTGAATATTATTAATAATTGGTTTACTGGTGACGGAGCCCGTCTTTTATGGGTGGCGGGAGACTCCGATTATGGTGGTTACTTTAATAGTTCATATTCCAATGAAATTCTAGCAAGAGTAGGAACAAATCTTCGTATTGCCGCTGACGCTGTAGCTGATGAAGTAAATAACGACGGTGCTTCATACCGTGTAGCTGCTCCAACCCCAATATCTGATGGGGATTTGAACTCAATCTTTACTCGAAATGTATCGAGTGCAATTTTTCATGCCCCTACCCCTGTTGTAGGATATCAAAGCGGCGCCGTTGTTGATTTAAACCAAACCTCCATTGATGGCGTGGAAATTATCATGAAAAGTAGCATTTATTCAAACGCTCTTGATCAAGATTTCACAGGAACTGAGTTTGATTATTACTCCTCTCACAATCTCAATGGTAGTTATCCCATGATGGCGATACAAGACATGGGGGATGGTAAGAGTGTCATTGTCTCTGGGGAGGCTATCTTTTCGGACTACCAGCACATGTACGATCTATATACTAGCAATGGTATATGGAATGGGGGTTACCATGAAGGAAAAACCTTAGTCGATAATGTACTAACTTGGTTTGGTGCACGAGCGAGGGTGAAAAAGATACATATGATCTTAAATTTAGGTGACCTCGGTGATTTAGGTTTCAATGACGCTGCCTACCAGGGTTATGAACAGGCTGCTACTGACTTTCCTGAAGACTTCACATTTTCTTATGCTGCACCAAACGATCCAGATTTGCTTTATGATACTCAGATGACTGCTGCTGGTAGCGGTGATTATGATCTCATTATCTGCGTTGGTTGGATTCATCTTGGCGCACTGGATTCAACAACTGAAACCTATAAAGACCAGAAATGGACTCTCATCGATGCTGAGTTAAATAAACCTAATATAAGATCTATTACATTCAAGGAACATGAGGGCTCTTTCCTCGTAGGTGCAATGGCTGCGATGACCACTCAGACGGGAAAGCTTGGCTTTCTAGGTGGTTTAGATTTCTACCTGATAAATAAGTTCTTAGCTGGCTATCAAGCTGGGGCTCATTACATTCATGATGGAATTGAGATCACAGCAATATATAATCGTCTTCCTGATCCTGAGTGCTGGGGAGACATTCCTGGTGGAAAGATAGCGGGAGAAACACTTCTTAAACAGGGGCACGATATAATTTATACAGCTTCAGGAGCAACTGGACAGGGTACATTCCAAGCTGTAGATAAAGCTGAGGGAGCTTACGCAATTGGTGTCGATGAAGATCAGGACTATCAATATCCTGGGAAAATCTTATGTTCAATGATGAAACACGTTGAGGTGGCAGTATACAACTCTATTAGGGATATAATTTTTGGTAATTTCACTGATGGAACTCAATCATTAGGTGTTGCCGAGAATGGAGTTGATATTAGTCCTATGACTTATACTCCAGAGATAAGAGATGGAGATTACACTTTTAATGGCATTACTAAATCCCGTTGGGAATGGATTGAAGACATCAAAACCAAGATCCTTGATGGTTTGATTATGGTTCCAGATGTACCTGATTGGGATAGAGTTCAAAGAATTACGTATCCAACAAAAGAAACAACAATTCCAGAATGGTCATCAACAATAACCGAACATGAAACTACTACAATTGGAGAAATATCGGATCAACCAGAGATTACACCTGGTTTTGAAATTCCTCTACTAATTTGGACCATATGCTTAGCTATAGTATGGATTAGAAAGAAAAATTAAGGATCATGAAGAGAGTCCAGTCTTCCAAACCAAATTGGACTGGACAGATTATCTGCCTCTCTCTCCATCCAATCATCAGATGTATCTCCCTCCTTGTAGTAGTCACAGTTCGTAAGTGCCTAAAATGAAAAGTTTTTAACGTAAAAATAAATGATTTCTATTTGGTTGGAGATTTTAATGACGAGTCCTAATAGGATGTATTGTGCGATTTTTATGGCACTCGCCACTCTCGTTCCCGTGTCTGCATAAATTTTGTTGAAGATTTGACTGAAATCCAACCACCTGCTTTTTCTCGTCATTATTCGTTCAGATCTTCTGGTAATTCATTATAATATGCACTAGTATAGCGTATTTCAGTTTCAATGTTTTTTAATGTATAGAAGGTGATTAAAAAGGATTATTAAAAGTTAAGACGTGAATTTCATGACTTTAGATAGGAAAATAAGGTCGTACCATAAGCAGTTTGGTCAGGATCAATGTCAGCGTAATATGAGAATATTTCAGATCACAGGATTTGATATTACGGTCTTGATTGTACCTGTTATTGTATTGGTTTGGTTAAAAGCAGGCCTCTCATTTCATGAGATGCTTTTACTTCAGGGTTTATTTGTCCTTCCAATCCTAATTTTGGAGGTTCCCTCTGGCTCTATTGCTGATTTTTGGAGTCGAAAAGGTAGTTCTAGTGTTTTTCACGCATTATTCGGTATTGCAATGTTTTTTTATGCTATTGGGGATAATTTCTTCATCTTTGCTCTTGCAGAAATTACAGCAGGAATTGCAGTTGCTTTTCAAACTGGAAGTGAGACTGCACTCATATACGATTCCCTGTTATCTCTTAATACTAATGATGTCGACGATAAATTCGGTAAAATTGTTTCAAAACGAATGACGATCATGTTTCTTGGAGGAGCATTTGGTGCTCTTACTGGTGGATTCCTTGGTACAACAACCACGGTTCAAATGCCCATTTTTATTGCTACCATTGGTCATTTAGCCTTTGCTGGTTTAGTCTATTGGGGATACACTGAACCTCCCCGATTAAAAGCTAAAACTCCTCAGGCTGCTATCATGAAAGCCCTAGGCTCACTAAAAAATCAAACAGAGTTGAAAGTGATTCTAACATTCAGTTTAGTTGGTATTGTGTTTAGCCGAATTGGTTTTTGGGCTGTTCAACATATACTAATTGAGGAGTTTTTAGTTACATCCTTCATTATGGGTTTCGTCTTAGCGGGATTTAATCTATGTGCTGCTATTAGTTCATTATTGATCCAATCTCGAGTAAGCAAGCTGTCTAACCAGTGGGCCTTCTTAGTGATAATCTGCGTAGAAGGGGCCTACTTCTTAGCATTGATTCAGATGCCCCATCTCTTTGGGATTCTAGTCATGTCTTTAATGGCTCAAATTACTCGAGGTATTCGGACACCAATCATACAGGCAGTTTTGCAGCAGCGGCTTCATTCAGATGAAAGAGCGACATTTGTTTCATTAATGTCGTTTGTTGGATCTTTGATCTACTTTATCGTATCTGTGATCATTGATGTCCTTAGTTTCTCTCGTGAACAGACTTTAGTAGGAAGTTTACTAGGCATAGCGGTAATAGGGTTTATTTTGCTAAGTTTCCAAGTCAAAAAATTCAAACGTGTGCTTGAAATTCCAGTTTTAACAAATTAACAGCAAACTTGACCCTTCCTCTTCTCTTTTTTTCGAGATCTCTTTCTAGGTACGAACTGTTAAAAAATAAATAAGAAAGAAGGATCTAGACTTAATTAAAGACCTAATTCCTTCTTGATTAATGTTTTTAGGATCTCCTTTTGCACTTTCTGCTTTGTTGGAATATTTTTATCCCCGATGATCTTTTTTCCGACTTCAAGGGCCTTATCTTTAGCGATTTCTTTAGCACCAGTTTCTTCTATAATTTCTTTTACTGCTGTGTTCAATGCTGTAGACATGGCTTCTTTTCCAACACCTTTTGCTAATCCACCGAGTTTTTTCATGGATGATCAGCTCCTTTTTTCTGATGTTATTAAGTAAATCATCTTTTTAAGCATTTAAATTTTTAGTCTTTAGGTATAAGTGAATTCACTATCAGGGTGTCGTAACAAGATAATCTCTGGATTTAGTAATTCTTTGTTTGTTGGTCGATATCGTTCTTGTCGAAAAGTATATGGAAATAATGATCCCAATCCGAATATGGTTATCCGGCCAATGGGATGATGTTCCCCGAAAATTGCGATAGAGATATTACGTGTTAATAGGCGGGTTTCAGCCTCATCTACCACATTATTTGTGTGAATATATTCATGGAGTAACAAGTGAAAGAGGTAGGCCTTGTAGAGATCCTCTGAAGTTTCTTCTTGCATGACTCTGAGAGCTGACTTATTGAGATAAACCTCATTTGTTCCTAAACGATGGAAACCCCCAATAAAATTTCCTCTATCATATCCCATTTCAACTAAGCCTAACATGATTCCAGGTCGAGATTTATCTAAAAATCGTCGGACAATTCTAATTATAAGTTTAAACAATTCAGAGTAGTCTTCAGTGTCAAGTGAGTCATATTCTTCTTGAAATTCACGGATTTCTTCTTTGGAGATCACGATTATTCCCTATGTAGAGAGATATGTGAGAATATATGATGACTAGCTTTTGGTTCCGATATTCTCTTTCAGATGAAATTACCTATTACTTCGAATACATTAAGTCCTTCTAATCCAAGTAATAACCAAACCGCATAAAGGATGCTTACAGAGGCAATTGCCACATTTACAATTCGTGTTACCCTCTTCTGTCCCCATTTTTGAATAGGGTAGTTAATTGAGAAACCATAGACCACCATCCCCAGGATAACTCCAACTGTGAAGAAAAGGACTCCCAAAAGAATTCCACTTAACTCTTCGATGCCTATCGTCAATGTAAATAAGAGAAGAAGTTCATCGTTACTTGCAATTCCGTGAATTATACCAATACCCACCATAGCTCCATGGTCTTTTTTCGATGTTCCATGAAGGTGGAAATGAGAGTGTTCTTTTTGGTGATCTACATTTTCCTGCTGGTGCTTATGTCTATGATAGTGCAGTAAATCAAATTCCCATGCTAAAGTAAAAAGTGCAATAATAATTAGCATTATTGGAACTAAAATTTCTAAATTGTTTAAGAAAACCTTCAGAATTGACTCCCGAAAAGTATAGAGAATAATAGTTAATATTGAAGCAGTGATCATATGTCCTAAAGCCCAGCTAACGCTTAAAGTTGTGGTTCTTTTAGTCTGAGAGTTTGTCAACATCCCAGAAACAGCAACCAAATGATCTGCATCAAAGGAATGTTTGATTCCTAATACTATAGCAAAGATAAGTAGTCCTACTGTTAAAATATCAACCATTTTTCTCCAATTCACTTCTTTTCTAAAGCAACTGTTTCTCGAATTATAACCAAGTATCAAATTTTCTTAAATAAATGACTTCTTCTGCTAAAAACATAGAAATTGAAATAAAATGTCTGATGGGTTATATTCTCTAAGACATCTCATAAAAATGAGAAAGGGGAGAGAAAATAGGATTAAATAGTTAGAACTATGTTTTTTCAAAAATTGCTTTAGTCGCCACTGGACTAAATTGGTAAGTAACGGATCCCCAGTTTGTTACTACCCCTTTCTCTTCAGATTTCGTTCTTAGATATTCAATCGTATCTAAATGGGATGTTTGTAAGTAATTGACAGCTAGTATAGACGCTCCAACAAAAGAAGACCCTAGGAGGATGAAGAATAATCCTAAAGTCCACAAAATCAATAGAAGTATGCTGAAAATATCAAAACTGAATCCAGCGACTTGTAATTGACCAGTAGTTGTTGCTTGACGTACTGTACTAGTATTGATCTCATAAGCTAGAGCTCCTAGAGACAAAATACCTGAAAATCCAATAACAATACCAAGTCCATCTCTAAGAATATTTCCCAAAGGTTTCACTGCTACGATGTCTCCTTGAGGACTTAGTTGCATACGTTTAAATCCCCCTTCATTGAAAGCAAATATCAATGGATAGTAGATTAAAATAAGAATTAAAACGATAGGAGTTAGTAAAGGGCTTAAAACTAAGGCTTCCGTCTTATCTTCTCCAGGATAATATTGTACGAAAAATATTGTTAGAATTGAGGCGAGAGCTGTTGGAAAAACTAGAATATCATACCATCTTTGCCTGTATAACTCAGAAAGTGTTGGTTTTATCCCAGAAAAATCAATTACGTCAATTAAACGTTCATCAACAAAAAAATCTCCGATGAAGTCAAAGATAGGAACGTAACTCATGAATTTACCAAGTTTACCATGCAGAGCTCTTAGAATGAGAAATGTTAGGTGTCTTCCACCAAAAATTTTTGAAAGACGTGTAATCATTAGAAAAAACGCAAACAAAATCCCAAGTCCTCCACCAATTGCTACCGTTACGAGGATTATTCGCCCAATCATGAGGAAGGCATCCCATGAATACAGCCATAAGGATCTAAGGATCACAAAAAACCAATCAATCCAACCCCGATTTTTTACAATGAAGTACCTACCTATATTTTCAATTTTTGGTTTATCATCTTCTGCAGTAGTAGTAGTAAAGTCAACATCTCTAAGATTTATCTCAAAAACCTTCCCTGGTTGATAACTCAAGGTTAGTTGTTTTCGTTGAATATCTACTTTTAGGTATTCTGGATCAGCTTTTACTTCATAAATCGAAGCAGATGTTTCGCGGCTGATCTCAAAAACGAGTATACCAGGATCTTCTAAATAGAAAACAGATCCATTAGTATGGAACTCTCTTAAATTCCAAGGCATAAGAGGCCCAATTGGCACATTATTCTCATCAATTAACAAATATTCCTCTAAACTCTGTTCAATCGTAACATTCCCAAAAAATTCATCAGTATGAGGATCGTAATAATCAAGTGCAATAAGTGGTCCCAAGTTTTGTCGAATTTGTCCTACAAGAGGATTCGGTTCCACTTCATAGGGTGTCTGTGGTAAAATTGCCGCGGTAGCAATGAATAAAGTCCCCATCACAGCACAAAACGCAGAAAAAATCCAAATAAGGCAAAAAAAGCCTATTTTCGTTTTATTATTCATAGATGTTAAGCGATAAACCATTGATAATCACTCCAAAAATGAAAATTACCTATTCTAAAATAATTAGAATATGTGTATCTTTCTTGATTTTTTAAACTTCGCTAATTTCCTACAAAAAAAAGGCATTTCATTTGCATAAAGAGTATCTCAGTCAGGAATTATGTGCTAGAAACGGTGTGAGTAGAAGTTGTCCGTCATTACTCTTCAAAGAAGTAATACGTACTCCTACGAGCCGTACTTTTTTTGAGTAAGTTTTAAATTCTTCAAGGAGCTTAATTGCAGTTTTTAAGATCGTTTTCTCGTCTGATAAAAAGTTTTGGAAGCTAAAACTCCGAGTATAAGTGATAAATCCTTGAAAACGGATTTTAATGGCGACAGTTCGTGTCAAAAGGCTATTTTTCTCTAGTCTACCACATAATTTAGTAACAATTTGGCCTACAGTATTTTCAATAAATTCCCAATCATTTTGATCTCTACCAAATGTTCTTTCGGAACCTATTGATTTCCGCCCGTTTCGGCTAATTCCGACCTTCCGATAATTTTTTCCAAGAGCCACCTTTCTTAGATAAAGACCATGACCACCCATAAGTAAATAAGCTTTGTCACGAGAGAGTGAAGCAAGATCTCCAATTGTGATTATCCCCTTCTTGTGCAATCGTTTTTCTGTTTTCTTCCCAATACCTATTATCTTTCGTGCAGGTAGATGATATAATTTTCTCTCTAACTCCGAGTTGTGGACAATAGTTATGCCATTTGGTTTTCCTAAGTCAGAGGCAATTTTAGCTATAGATTTTGATTCAGCAACACCTAGAGAAACTGAAAGAGATAATGTATTTTGAATTTCTGTCTGAATAGCTTCAGCAATCGATCGGGGTGACGACCCATAATTCTCCCACACCTCTGAAACATCTAAATAGGCTTCATCAACTCCAGCATATTGAAATATATCTGAATATTTCCGTAAGATTGTCATAACCTTGTCTGACTCATCATGATAATGAGAAAAAGATATTGGTGTTCCAGAACAGATATATAAACCATGAGGACATAATTTATATGCTTGGGAGATAGGCATAGCAGAATGCAGCCCAAATTTTCGTGCTTCATAAGAACATGTTGATACTACGCCACGTCCATTACCATTCTGAGGATTAGCACCAATGATTACGGGATATCCTTTCAAAAAAGGATGGTTCTTAATATGAACAGCAGCAAAAAAAGCATCCAAATCTACATGGATTATTACATAACGCCAATCCAAAAAGAACCACCAAACCTATTAAGGATTGAAGTCAATAAAAATCTACGAATCACTAATATAAAAAGAAAATTCTATTTTTTTTATTATCATTATAGATTTAAGGTGATATTCAAACAAAATTTCGAAAATTAATAAATGAGATCAGGTTCTTTTTCATTCTAATAGAATTAACGGGATTTCATCAAGAATTTTCAATTCTTTTATCCCAATCGGATCATATAGACATTTAACAGCACAAACTTGTAGCCCCTTTTTCATAGACGCAATAAGCTCCCGAGAAAATATAGGATCAATTGCTTCATTCGGTTTAAAAGCAGTAACATCACTTCTTTTTACAATAAAAACCATAAACACTTGATATTCATTTATTGCATTTGTTAGATCTTTAATATGCTTTGTCCCTCTAATTGTAGGTGCATCTGGGAACAGAGCGATTCCTTTTTCAACAAGTGTGACACTCTTAACTTCGATTAAAGCTTTATGGTGTGTATTAACATTTTCCATTAAAAAATCAAATCGGCTCCTTTTATATGAGAATTCTGGGCGAATTATTTCATACTGGTGAAAAAGGGAGATTTTTAGGTATTCTTCCTTAAATAAGCGATTAGTTAAGTGTGAGTCAATATTTACCCAGATCTTCCCTTTTTTTACACCAACAAGTGAATATTGTGTTTTTCGAGTAAAACTGGAGCTCTTTCTGAGAATTATTTGAGCATTTTCCAGAAGTAATTCTTTTAATCTTCCAGGATCAGGTACATGAGCTTCAACAATTTTTGACACATTTTTTGACGTATCAAGTTCAACTTTTGCTAGAAACCTATTAGGGCGCTCTTTAAATTTTCCAAGATAATAAATTCCATCACACTGCATGAGCTATCAACATTTATAATAAACAACAAGCATTTTAATCTTAATGGTAAGTTTTATGAAATACCAATGCAGGATTAATAAACATCAATTAGCTTCATTATGAAGTAGTTTTCTTTTTCAAGAAAAAGATAAAAACAACGCGCTAATAAAAGAAAATAATAATTATGCATTGGCAAATCAAGTTATTAATTTCCCTGAATACCGTCATAGAGCGAAAATAGTGATCAAAATGGCCAAAGAAGCTTCAATGATTGATCCTAAAGTTCTATCAGAGTTTCAAGATGTAATTAAGAAAGCTACCGCTTTGGCTGAAGATGGTGCATTTGGGGAAGCAATCAAACTTCTTCAAAGTAAATTAAATGATGCAGAAAAACTTGATTTTGTGCAACCTGAGGTAAACATTCGGAATTCACTTGGAATATTGCACTGGAAAAATAATTCTTTTCCTATTTTCTTAGAAATCACCGCAGAATCATTAGCTTTAGCTCGAGCACATAATTATAAGAAAGGAGTTGCTGAGGCCTTGTTAAACCTAGCTTGGGTCTTAGCTATGGAGAAAAAAGATTTCATAAGATCCTTTGATTTTACTGAAGAGGCTCTTGAAGTCACTGAGGATATTGGGTACGAAAAGGGAATTGCCACATCAATGTATATCATTTCCACGGCTTATAAACATAAGAACATGGAAGAAAAAGCCCAATATTATCTAGAGAGGAGTTTAGCTATTTCAATGCGGTTAGCTGAATCTGATCTTTTGATTCCTAGTGAGGCTGGACTAACTGAAGAAGAGAAAGAGCAATTAAAAGATGCATTAGATCTACTGTAGACTCAAGCAAAAACTAGCATTGAATCTCACTAAATTTCTCTTCAGTGTATAAACATCTTGATTTTTAAACTTTAGATCGATAATCCTGATTTTAGGATAAAAAATCTATGATACAGGAAGTAATATCCCAGTATTTGTGTTAATCCTATCAATTCTAACATTTGTTACCTCTTAAATTCACTCTGAAACTCCTTTCTCATTCCAACAAATTTGGTTATAAATATAAAGAAAAGGATAGAAAAATGAAGTGACAAATCAAAATCTCTAAAGGTATCAAATTTAAGAAATCTGATTTAACAAATTTAATTGGAATTTAAGTAATCTATTAGTTAATAATACTGCAAATAAAGGTCGAAATTGAACATTTTCATACAATATACCATCCTTACCTTCCTTTGAGGCGAATGAATTAATGGCACGAATCCTTCTCGTTGATGACGAGCGAGATCTATTAATGATCTATACAAAACTCTTAATGATGGAAGGTCATGATGTTATCGATTCAGCAAGTAATGGTAAGGAAGCGATTAAAAAATTCGCAGAACTTCCAATAAAACCAGATATTATTATAATGGATTATAGGATGCCTGTCCTTGATGGATTGGTTGCTATGAAAGAAATACTCAAAATCACTCCAGATGCAAAGGTTTTGTTTGTTAGTGCTGAGAAAAGGGTTGAAAAAGAAGCACTTGAAAATGGAGCAATAGGTTTTTTCACAAAACCAACAAGTATTCGTACTTTATTAAGTGAAATAGATCGAATACAACAACTACAAACTGAAACGTTGAAAATTAGGTCAAAGTAGCCCTGTTACTCCCATTAGGATCCTCTAGAAAGAAAACTAATGCCTTGATGAATAACTGGGGGATGACCCGCGGATGAAGAGTATCGCACGGACATTTGAATACTATATAATAGTGAAAAAAGAAAAAAGGGGTGGAAGGATAATTGACATCATATTAGCTGGATTATTTAGTAGCTGCTAATTTAATGTCAGATTCCTTGATAGTTTTTCTACCAGAATGACGAGCAATCTCAACTGCGTATTTGGCGATGTTTGTAGCATAATCAGTCAAAACTTCGTTGAGTCTGTCAATTGCATCAGCAGAAACTCGTCGAGCACCGGCATTACGGATAAGTTTTTCAACCCGTGCACTTGCAAATCCTGACATTTTCTTTCACCTTTTCTCCTGTGCTATACACAGAGTAGAAATTGCTGCTTGAGCTTTCACAGCAATTTTCCTTATTTTGAAAAACTATTAAAAATTTTCCTTTTGATTTATGTCTAGACAACTTAAATTTCAATGATATCGATTTATTAGAAAATCTCGCAACCTAATACATAGAGGAAAAATGTTCTTTCGATAAAGATCTATTCCTCGAGTTTTTTCTAATTGTTTTGAAAATTCATAAAACATTCCTCTACAAGTTCTAATTAGGTGAAATCATTCTTAAAACGTTTAACTATTATTTCTAAGATTTTCCTAGAAGAATTATATAAGAAAATGGTGAAAATTTAATGAAATCTATTTTTTAAATTACTGAAGATATTTATCAAGAACAGTCCTCTGAGAGGAGGTTTCTCTGCGGTGAATTTCCTGTTCAACTTTCTTAAGATGTTTGATCCAAGATTTGGTCATTTTTCTAGGAAAAAACCTACTAAATTCTCCCCAAAGCGAGTTTAAAGACAAATCAGGATCCTCTTTTAATTTTTGATACATTAATTCCAATATTCTATAAAATTGTGTTGAACCAAAGGTTTTGTACTGTGCTTCAATCAAAGGAGGATCCCATTTTTCTAATATTCGTGTACGTATTAAATCTTCATACTCAGAATTTACCTCATATCCAATCCCTTTTCTTGATGTTAAACGACACATTTTAAGAGTAGTTCCAGAACCAAGAAAAGGATCTAGCACCGTTTCACCAATTGCAGTATGCATTTTAATCAAGCGATACGGAATATCCTCAGGAAATGGTGCAGAATGACCGAAGCGGTTCTGGCCTTTGGAATCAATTTTAAAAACTGGAGAGATATCGTCCCAGATACATCGAACAGCCCAATGACGCCATTCATATTTCGTAAGAATGCTTTGAGTTAATATATCCTTTGGAACTGTTCTTGTCTTTCCAGTTTTGACCCAAACAAAAATTTGTTCGAAACCAGTATTCGAGGCAATGTTAGTCGGTTTAGGGTAAGATCCCCAGGATACATTAGATACGTATTCTGACTTATCCCAGTAATGCATTCCAGAGAGGTACAAGTTCTCTGATCGCATGAATTTTTCAATATCCCACATGATATTTTGGATTATTCGTCGGTTGAATCCAGATCGACTAGCTTCAATTGGCAGTGGTTGAATATTAATCGCAATTTTTCCATTAGGCTGAAGAACACGTATGCACTCAGACCAAACCTTGTTTAGGGATTTAATATAACTATTATAGCTTTGGCCAAATCCAATTTGTTCACCACCATAATTACGAACATTCCAATAAGGAGGGGAAGTAACAACTAAAGTAACTGATTCAGATGGGATTTCCTCCATGTTCTCTGAAGACTTGAAATAGACGACCTGATTATCAATTTCTAAGCAAGATTTTTCCTTGAATTTCATCTGTATTTCCTTGCATTTTATTTTAAAGCCAATTCATGTGTATCTTCAATGGATTTTGATTGTCTCCAATATATAGGTCGGAATTTTCTTAAATTAAAAGCCCAATCATCCATTATTTCATGATTAATTACAATAAAAACAACTTTTCCTACAAATAAATCATGATCTCCTGTAGAAACAATATTATCTAATTGACATTCTAGATTTATTTGACATTCCTTAATACGAGGAGCTTTAACTTCAGTTGAAGCTTCAAGAGTAAATCCAGCTTTCTTAATTTTTTGAGGTTCTTCTCGACCACTAATACTTCCAATGTAATAGCTTTCTTTTATCTGTGAAAAATTTGGAATATTGATAACAAATTCTTTGTGTTGTTGGATAATCTCATAAGAATAACGCTTTTTCGTTATTAATACTCCGATTAAGGGTGGATCAACTGATAATGGGCAAGACCACGCTATTGTCAAAGCGTTGGGGGTCTGTAATGTTCCTGAAGTAACTATCACTGTTAATCGTGGGTACAGATACCGATAAGCAGTCCTTAAATCTGAAACTGATTGCTTCATTCATTTTCCTCCAAACTTCATCTAATTAATGATCGTATTTTTCTGATCGTAATCCTCTTAAGAGCTTCAAATTTCGTATGTCCCCAAATTCATCATCTTTAGGTGTTTCAAGAATCATGGGGTATTTTTCAAACCGAGGGTTTTGCATCAATTCCCTAAAACATTCTATTCCAATATACCCCTTGCCAATGTGTTCATGATGATCTATTCCAGAACCAAGTGACCCTTTAGAATCATTAATGTGGAATATTTTGAGCTTATTTTTTCCTACTATGTCCTCAAGTCTGTCTATAACGTCATGAAGGCCATCTGATGCTGAAATGTCATAACCAGAAGCAAATGCATGAGCTGTATCGAAGCAAATCCCAATATAATTTTCTTCTGATACATGACTTAAAATATCGGCAAAATGTTCAATTTTTGTCCCCCATGTCTTCTTCTTTGCAGTGGAGTTTTCTAACAAAACCATAGAAGATTTTTTATTCTCAACACAGTTCAAACTTGTGTTTAACCCATCTGCTACGCGTTTAGCGGCGAATACTTCGTCACGATCTTTTGGACTTCCTAGATGTGTTATCACATATGGAATATTCAAAATAGGCATTTTTTCAAGCTCTTCAATTAAGACGGTAATAGATTTATTAAATAGAGTATCATCGGGAGAAGCAAGATTTGGTAAATAGGGCATATGAATAGCTGTATCGAAATAATCTGCAGCTTTAGATTTTTTTAAAAATTCTTGAACAGCGACAGGATCAAGTTTCACACCATCCCAACGTCTTGGGGGCCGAGTGAATATTTGAAGGCACTCACATGTACTTTGTACTCCTCGATCAATAGCGAGGTCAATTGATTTAGCAATTGATTTATGTGCGCCAATCCTTGGCTTGATAAGCTCTTTTTCTGTCATGATAACAGTCACTTACTAAACAGTACGATAGATTAAAAATATAGAAAAATAATTTTGCATTATATATATCGGTACACAGATTTCTGGAAAAATTTACCTTATTCATAATTTCTGTGATAGTATGAAGCATTTAGAACCGAAGAAAAAGTGCCAAATTAGTCTGATCATTGCCACAGTAGCAGTATCTTGGGCTTCCATCTTTATTACGATTCTTTTAAATCCTCCACATAATATTCCCGCAGTCGTTATTGCATTTTGGAGGTTGTTTCTGTCTGTCTTATTTCTTCTTCCTTTTACTCTCCGTGAAGAATTTAGAAATCAATTTAGACCATTCATTGGTATTCCTTATTTACGTATCTTTGCGTTATCTGGTCTCTTTTTATCTCTTCATTTTCTTTCCTGGATCTCAAGTTTGGATCCAGTGTTCGGTCTTTCTGTAGCAGTTTCAGTGTTGGTTGTTAATTCCTCACCCATTTGGGTTGTTGTTATTTCTTTTCTATTATTAAAAGAGAAAATTACCTTTTATCAGTTTATTGGTCTATTTCTTGGATTTGGAGGATTATTATTAATTTCTCTTACCCCTGATTCTCAACAATCTAATATGATTTTGTTACCTGAAGGTATATTATTAGCATCAATTGGAGCCATTATGCTTGCATGTTACCTCATTATTGGAAAACAGATGAGAGCACAATATACTGTTCCTAATATCCCTTATGTATTCTTTGTGAACTCTTTCTGTTCATTTTTTCTTTTCATTTTCGCAATAATATTAGGAAAAAACATTTTTTTATTTACTTTAAACGACTTAATATTATTTATCGCATTAGCTATAGGGCCTAGTCTTCTAGGACATGCAATGTTTACTTATGCAATGAAACATATTTCAGCACAAACAATTTCCTTAGCTGTAATCGGAGAAACTGTAGGAGCTTCCATTTTAGCTTGGATAATATTCTCTCAAGTATTACCTCCAATTACACTAATTGGAGGATTTTTCATTCTCCTAGGTATATTTCTCAATATTAAGTACGATCTCCCGAGTTCACAGAAGGACTAAGATTAGAAATTCTCACGAATACTTAATTGATTTTTCTTGTAGTCACTATTATGCTAAGAAAAGCCAGTGTTAACATTAACAAGTAGAATATTGGTTCAATTCCACTAGTAGAAGAATTAGTCTTAGATGATGTTGTAGTGATGGTTGTAAAAGTAGAATTGTTTGGTTTCGAGAGATAATCCAAAGATAGATTGAGGAGTTGATGTAAAACGCTATCGGGTACCATCTCTGGTTGAAACAGAAAATTAACCAACTTATATTCTCCATTATCAACATAGTATCCTTTGGTAGCATATCCTTGGAATTCAGGGTTTATATCTTCAAGAATAGGGACAACACCAGATAATAATGCAACTACTTCTCCATCACTACTTCGGTTTGCGCGTATGGAATCAGTTGGCCCCAATGCAAAGTGGGGAAGATCTTCTAGGAAATCTAAACCTTGTAGTAATGATACAGGGGCCCTGAAATTAGTTGGGCTTCGTGCCCGAAAAAAGTCATCAGTTTCATCATGGACATTAGTTCCCTGATTGCTAAAATCAAAAATATTGTAGCTGGACATAAAAATTATGCGAGAGGGATGATTTACATCAGAGGATTCTAAATATTGTTTTAGTTCTTTGAATTCATTATAATTAATGTGAGAATTGCTTATTGGGGTAATTGAAGGATTACCTACCCAGATAATGGTTTCATAGTCCATCATTTCCTCTGCGGTAATTTCTGCTTTAGTTATGGACGTGGTCTGTTTAATTTCATATTTCCCAATATACCCCAGTTCATCTAAGGCTGATAGTACATTCTTCTCGGAAGAGCGTCCTAAATCATCGTCTATTATGAGTATTGAGCCAGCAGTATTATCAACCTCAACACTTATGAACGGAGAGTATCCAATAAAAGGAACACTTGCATTATCAATTGCTCGTGCTCGAATTAAATGTGTTCCCTCTCTCATTTCTCTCGTTTTCAACTTGAAGGAATAAGATCCCTCCAAATCTGGATTAGGTGTACATTCAAGCCATGGGCCATTATCGATTGAAATTTCTGAGCGGGAAATCTTCATTGATGTATCAGTTGAAACAGAAATAAGAAGGTCAAAATCTCCTTTAATAGATTGATTTGGTTCAATTATCTCAAGTTGAGGTATTTTTTTTTCATCACTCACTCGTAGTGAGTACGATAGGTTATCATACCGCTCAATCAATTGAAGGGCCCAACCTTTTCCAGAACAATAGGTTCCAATATCTCCATCAGCCAAAGAAAATGCGGCATCTTCTTTGTTTTCAAGAGTTTCAGGGTGAGCATCAATCACGTTGAAAGGAGGGTAGACCGAAGGGGTCAACTGATGAGTCTGGATTTGAGAAGTACGACGCCCGACTTGTATTTCAGATATTATAATCCCATGTTTTGGCAGTAAGCTGTCATAGTCAAGGTTTTCTCTAACACTAACTGTCCATCCCCGACCTAGTTGGTCATTATCGAATCCTGATGAATTCCATCCTAGTTCAAGCCACATAATACCAGAGGGTTCAGATATTGCGATTGGATTAATCGTAACCATGGTGTCAGTCGTATAATCAGCGATCTGTAGTCTATGGGTGTCACTAAGAAACTGAGCTGAATCAGGTCTCGAAACATGACTATAATATTTATTCCATATAGAAAAATGTCCCTCTCCATATGCCATTAGACAATATGGTCCTGCAAAAATGTGTTCAAAATTATTTGCGTGATCGTATAGATCAGGGAAGTAGAGCTCATGACCAAGTTCATGAGAGGGAGTAACATAAGTGACAAATTCATGATTCATAGAGTATTCAATTGTAGACCCAAATCTTCGAAGATCAAATTTGTGGGACCAAATGTCATCTGAATTACCTGAATACTCTTGACCATCTCCCGAGTGAATAACAATAAAGAGATCATATTCAGCTGGATCTTTTCCTGCCTCAATAGAGTGTGTACGAGATTCATTCGCAATATAGTCAGGGCGAATATCAACATTCTCAAGTCTTCCTCCAGCTCCATAGTAAGCTAAATCATGTTTAGTTTGAAACCACCCCAGAATCTCTCCTTCCAAAATGACTTCACCATATGAGGTATTCTCAAAATACTGTCGTACGCCCATACTGTTAGTAGAGAAGAAAAGATCTTCAAAATATTGTAATGTATGTGTAGGATAGTGAGAATCATCAGGGAACTCCATAAGAACAACAAGTACTGTAAGCGTTGTGCTAGAAACATTTTTCTCAAGT
>JBHLPG010000197.1:0-7232 GCA_048939725.1 Promethearchaeota archaeon
TTTTTTCTTCGATTTTCTCTTGAGGTAGGTTCAAAAGCTCGAAACCTCGTACAAGGGAACTCTTACCTGTTGCATTTGGCGCTTTGATTAAATTTTTCCCTTCTTTGAAGTCCAACGCTGCTCTATCAATCCCTCCAATGTTTTCCAATACTATATGCAAGGTCATTTCTTAACACTTCTCCATTCTTTAATGTGTTTCTGCAGAATAATTACGATTGGGTCTTTTTTCTTTGGGGGTTGCGTTGGTAATGAGCTGAGCTGCTTTAAATGGTTGATTAATGCAGTTTCAGCAGAATGGAGAACATAATGCTTATTATCAGTATTATTCTCAGCCAATAATCCATCCTCCAAGATCTAGGGATGTACTCCTCAGAATTAGGTTAGTCTCCACTGAACAGAGAAACGCTTCCTCTTCACTTGGTCTAGAAGTTCGATCATTTCTCTTGGAAGCTGTTCCTCTTTCTCGTTTTGTAATACTTTGTGAACTTGGTTTTTGTCCTTTAACCAAGAGGCCATCCTTCCTAGCTCTGGATCTTCTGAAAAATCTTCTATTCGGAGCGGTTCGAGAATTGATACTTCAATGTTTCCTTTATGTTTTTGCATTTCGGGGAAAATTAAGGCCATACTCTTTCCTGTATTCTTCATAAGGAAAAGTCCTTCAACTAACTTTCCTGCAAAGAGGTCAGGGTAGAGGTTAAGGTATCTAGCAAAGGTTCTACGTAATGATGTTGTTCTAAGATAAACCATTAGCATAACTATGAGAAGTCCCACCTTTATTGAATTCAATACTAATATATTGTCTTTTAACTGAACTATATTTTTATGGGGAGCTGGTAGAGTGACTGGATTTGTTTCTTTTTAACTTTGTTGAAGAAGTCTATTTAATTCACTTACAGAAATGCATATTGAATTTCCTTGAATTAGACTTTCTCTACACTGATCTTGGTAATTCAGGAAAATTGATTACAGTGGTACACGTAAATATAGAGTTTAAGGCACAGTGTAATGATACCGAAAAAATCAAAAAAATCCTTTCCTCTAGAAATGCTGACTATAAAGGATTAGACCATCAGGTAGATACTTACTTTAAAGTCAAGAAAGGGAGATTGAAATTAAGAGAAGGAGAAATTGAAAGAGCTTTAATCTATTATAGTCGAAAAGACACTAAAGAACCTAAACAATCTGATGTAACACTCTTTCCAGTCGACTTAAAATCATCTATTCTTCTAAAAGAAATTCTGACAAGTTCATTGGACATTCTTGTAATTGTTGCGAAAAAGAGGGATATCTATTTTATAGATAATATAAAAATCCATATTGATACTGTTGATGAATTAGGCTCATTTGTAGAGGTTGAAGCAATAGATATTGATGGTTCTATCGGAATCGCGAACCTTCAAGAGCAATGCAGATTTTTTCTTGAACTGTTTGATATATCTGAAGAAGATTTGATCTCCTTATCATATAGTGATTTATTATTAATACAGAAAAAGAAAGAAGAATAATTAATATGGGCAGGAGGGATCAGAGGCAAGCCAATCTCCAGACTCACCAAAAGCTGTAACACGACAACCACCACAAATGAGATTATGAGTACACTCACCACATTTGCCCTTTACTTTGGAACGATTACGTACAGTGCATAAGACAGGATTATTAATCCATATATCTTCTAACCCATTTTTTAATATATTACCTAAATGAACGTGGGTAGCAGGTGCGCAAGGTAATATATTTCCTTCAGGACTCAACCCACAATAAGTGAGACCTGTCGCACATCCTCCTGCATATTCAGCAAATTGCCTGAATAATTTTTTTGCTGATACTCCAAGATTATCTTTATGTCGTTTCTCAAAACCAACCACAATTTCGCTGATGGGAAATATTTCAAAGTTTGAGAGTTTGGCGCATTGAGGAGCAAAATAAGTCATTCCCCTAGTCATTACCGCTACACCATTACCAGTCTTTGCATAGCTGACAAATAATTCCGCAAGATCATGTAAAATTGATCTTTGTTCCCTAGGACTTACATCTAAATAAGATAATGCAATACCTCTTCCCACAGGAAGTATTCTCGACACATATACTCGTGTTATCCCGAGTTCAGCAGCTAATTCAATAAGCTTGGGAATTTCTTCCAAATTCCTATTAGTGAGGGTGATCGCCAATATTAATTCTTGAAATTGGTCTATCTCTGAACATGCTTCTATTCCTCTCAAGGCCTTCTTATGAGCACCTTTTACACCCCGAAGTTCATCATGGAAGAACGAACTATAACTATCAAGGCTGATTGAGACACCAGTAACCCCTGCAGCTGCTATTTCTTTAGCTACAGACTGGTCGATCATCGTACCGTTTGTTGAAAGTGTACACAAGAGTTTGTGTTTAGAAGTATGTCTAGCTACTTCATAAAAATCTTCACGAATAAGAGGTTCCCCACCTGAGAAGCTTAAAGATCCACAACCAGATTTTGCTATGATATCGACTACTCGAAGTGCCTCTGATGTAGAGAGTTCTCCTAAACATGGATTCTCATCGGAATCAGAATGAGAATCTTGATAACAATGTAAACATTTTAAATTACACTTGTAGGTAAAGTTCCAAACTAGTGCAATAGGAGGTAAAGTTGGTTGGGGCCTACTAACACCAAACCTACCAACACCTCTTAACCATGCATTAACTGAGCGTGTATATAGGTTATTAGATGCAAAACGTTGAAATTCTTTATCATTAAGTCTAAGAACATTTTTAATGAAATTTTTTGCTATAAATGTACTGAGTTGACAATTTAGACAATTTGGCAGTTTAACTTTAGCCTCTGTAAAAACCCTATCAATCGGGGTTAGTTGACAATATGGGCATATTTTAACAACGCGACTCGCAACCGTTCGTGCCACTGCAGCTAATGGTTTACGCTCAAACAGTTTAAACACTGAATTTAGTCGAAAAGATTGCAAAAAAACCATCCTTGTAACATTCGAAGCTTATTTGAGAATAATTTCGCAAGAAGATCCAGATTATTAATTATTTATAAATCATAAAATCAAATGATACAAAAAAATATTGGATGGTTATCTATCATAATGTCAGCCAAATTAACGCATTCCGCTAAATATATTGACATCCACTGTCATCTACCTGATAATTATTTTTTCAAGAATATTAGTGCACATATCACAAAATGGCATCAACAGGGACTACAGTATGTAGTCTCTGTAAGCCAAGACTATAAAGAATCTCTTCGCTCAATTGAACTATCAAAAAAATACCCAAACATGGTAATCCCCGCTCTAGGAATCCATCCATGGAAAGCCCATAAAAAATACACCGAATTAACGCTTTTTGATCAGCTTCTTACAAAAAATCCTGAAATTCGTATTCTAGGTGAAATTGGATTAGATTATCACTTTGTTCTTCAAAAAGAAAGGTACTCCTATCAAAAGAAAGTCCTTGAATTTTTCTTTAATCTTGCTGAAAAACGATCTCTACGAGTTATGCTTCACGTTAAAGGAGCAGAAGAAGAAATAACAAGGCACATCGAAACAAGAAATCTTCCAGGAAAATATTGTTGCATACATTGGTACTCAGGACCGTCTTCGATTCTGAAAAAGCTTATAGATCTAGATTGCTTTTTTTCTTGTGGTCCAGCTTTAAGCTACTCCCGTAAACACCAACAAGTGATTAAATCAGTTCCATCAAATCGATTATTAACTGAATCAGATGGAAATGTCAAATATCAAGGCCGAATAGGACATCCTGGGATGATGTCAGAAGTTATTGACTTAATTTCAGATATAACTAATCAGAATAAGACTGAGCTTCAACAACACATTAATGAAAATTCTCTTTGTTATTTGGGGAAAAGATAGGAGGTAGAAAGAAAATAATCTACGGAAAGTCCTTTCTACGCATCGCTAACATCGAAAGTAACAAGAAACCTATGATCAATATGATACAGACAATCAAAGAATTGAGTGGATCAAAATCAACTATCTCAAAAGTGAAATGATCCATTAGGAAATATTCTGATGTAACTTGATAAATATGATTGGCTATAGAATAGGGAGTGTTTCCCCCACCTGCAAATCCAAAGATAAATTGTCCAAAGAAAACTTCAAAATAAGCAATAGCTAAACCCCAGCCCAAAGCATTCTTATCAATTATTATTCCTAAAAGTAAGAAAATCGTACTGTAAACTGCTACCCATAATCCGACGAATAACCACGTCCCAACCAAAATATCAAATTTTAAAATTGTGAAATCACTTACGATAATACATAAACCGAGATATATAATCAATGCATCCAAACAAGCGATAACAACCCCAATAATAATAAGTGTGATCCACTTAATTAACACAATTTCCTCTCGTTTAACAGGCCTTGCTAAAAATTGACTTATTGTTTTATTTTCCTTTTCATCAGAAATAGCGGAAATTCCTAAAATTAGGCAAATAAGAGGCAAAATCAGGAAGTTGAAGATGTTCGTAGCCTCACCAATAGCGATAATGTTGACATAGTCACCTATATTAGCACTCGTTGTATTCAGATATGGAAGAAGGGGAAGAATGCTTACTAAGATCAGGATATAGGTTTTTTTATCAAATAGAACTTTTATGAGAAATATTTGCCCTAGAAAAACACTTCTGCTTAAAATAGAAGGTGAGTGTGATGATTCAATAATACCTAAACTCATTTCTTTTTCACCATTATTAAATTATGTCAAGAAATCAAAAATGGCTTCAATATTATCGGTTTGACTTTCTAAATGATTTATTAGAAGTCCATTCTCTGCGATCAATTTGGTAGCAGTAGGATAAAACATACTCGGTGTATCTGTAATCACTATAAGATCTTTTCCTTCTTTTTCTACTGGAAAAGTGATCGATCTAACTATATCCTCTTCAATCAAGAGCTTTGAAAGTGTCTGCAATTCATTACGCTGAGCTCGGAGTAAGATTTGGTGTGGAAATTGATCAATAAGGTTAAGGACTTCTTCTGGGGGACCCTCAGCCAATGCTTGCCCTCTATGAATAAGTACCATACGCGTTGACATTTCATCAAGTTCATATAGAATGTGGCTCGAGATCAACACAGTTACTCCCTCTTGGTTGAGCTCAGACACAAGTTGTTTCATTTCCCGACGACCTAGTGGATCAAGACCCCCGAATGGTTCATCTAAAATTAATAGGTCAGGATGATGAATAATAGCTCCTGCTACCTTAAGACGCTGTTTCATTCCTTTTGAATACGATTTGATACGTTTTCCTTTAACAGCAAGTCCCACTTTTGATAAAGCTTCCTTTGCAGCGGTTTCTGCCTGTTCCCGGGGAAGAATCAATTTAGCAAGGGAAGATACAAATTGTTTGCCTTTCATCCACGGATATAGATCGTCGTGTTCGGAAACATAGCCAATCCTTCTCTTCAATACGATATTATTGAGAGGATTTTCGTCAAAAACCCGAACTGTTCCTGTATCAGGACGTATTTCTCCCATAATGAGTTTTAGTGCTGTTGATTTTCCTGCACCATTAGGACCAAGAAAACCAGTTACACCTGTTTTTGCAGTCATAGTTAGACGAGAAACTGCCACCACGTCACCGAAGGACTTTGATACCTCATGTAGTTCGATCATTTTGAATGCCTCCAATAAACCTGAAAAATGACAACCATAAACCCAAGCAAAATGTAGAGACCTAATACTCCGAGAATCATCCAGCTCTCAATACCAACACCATCAGTCAAATTGATTGTCTGAAGACCTCTAAAAGAGTAATAATCGACTTTAGTTACTCCAAGCAAAATGTATGAAGTTAATAACAAGAGACTGAGCACATCGAGAAATATCTCATATCCAGCACTATCTCCTGAGAATGCCAAGGAGCTAATAATCATATTACTCGTGAACATAAGCATAAATGTCGTCAAACCAGCGTACAATCGTCGATTCGTAATAGAAGAAAAAGCGAGGATTATTGCTGAATATGTTATTGTAATAATTTCTGTAAACACGATAACATGAACTAAAACAGGGAGAGCGCCTAATAGATCAATATTCCCTAGACCTATTACCAAAAGGAAAAATTCAAAGACATAGGGGAAGGTTAGAACGATATTCCCAAAAATAAAGAACGCTAAGAACTTCCCTAACACGTATTCATGTCTTTCTAATTTGCTGTAGTATATTTCAGTTGTATGATTTGAAATATCATCAGCAATGAGTCCTGATCCCACCATAACGAAGAGGATAAGTATAAATATACTAGTTCCCCCAAAGTTGAATTCAGCAGCAGAACCATATCCATTTGTTTCCACTACGAAAGATATTCCGAACGTAACGATTCCACGAACCATTGTTAGAAGATTATTTTCCAGTAAATCATTGGTGTTAAGGCTAGGATCCATGGCAAGCATTGCATCTCTCATGAAGAGCAAAAACATGTTCATTATAACGAATGTAAATATTAGGAAGCTTATCAGGATTTTTACTGCTCTAGAGCGTTTCCATTCATGAATCCACCATTGCCAAGCAATTGCCCATAATCTATAGATCCGACCACGACGAGTCCCATCAAAAGGTCGAAAAGCAAATTTCCTAACATATGCATCAGAGCTTGCAGTTGATTCACTCATTGAATTTGAACCTCCTGTTCTTTAAATAGGCTAACAAAGACATCTTCAAGACTTCTGGACCTACTCCCTAGATATCTGATATCCACTCCTAGTTGATGTGCTGTAGAAAATATCTCTTTTTCAATATCAGGGGTTTTTTCAACTTCAATATATGCTCCATCAGTCCACACTTTCATTCCATTTGTTTCAAGTGCTTCCAAAAACCTCTCACTTTCTGTTTTCACTTTTACACTTACAGTCGATCGTTTATTAGCTGTTAGTTCCCGTATATTACCTTTAGCGAGGATTTTTCCCTCTGATACAACCAAGGCATAATCAGTAGTTTGCTCAACATCTCTAAGAAGATGAGAACTTAGAATCACATTTTTTCCTTCATCTTTCTGCAAATTTCGTATCAATTCAAGCATTTGAACGCGTCCAGACGGATCTAAACCATTAGTTGGTTCATCACAAATAATAATTTCAGGATCATGAACCAAGGCAACAGCTAACTTCACTTTTTGCTTCATACCAAGCGAAAATGTGTCTAACTTCCTGTATCTTTCTTCTCCCAAGCCAACATAAAAAAGACTATCGCTAGCTCGTTGTTTACTTACAGGG
>JBHLPG010000198.1:0-7209 GCA_048939725.1 Promethearchaeota archaeon
CTGTGGGGGTACTGTGTATTTTTCATCGCATTTCTCTCTTTAGGACTTCTAGTCCCGTATAAACACACTCAAAAAATGTTATTACTTGGATTTACAATTAGTATTCTTCTCCTTTTGGCGGGGTTTATAGCTGAAAACTTCTTACTACTTGCATTAACTCCATTTAGCTATTTTGACTATATGGGAATATTTTTAGGCGAAAAGGTCTTGATAGATGTCCTCCCTAGTGCTTTGGTTTGTACAGTTATTGTTATCTTAATATATATTGTTGTGTTAAAGAAAGTTGTATCTACAAGAGACAGATTAGTTCATTAATCCTTTCTTTTTTTCAACCCAACCTTCTCGTATAGAAATCGGAATATCCAAATATCAAATATACTGAATAAAAAGTGAGTCATTCTTGTTTCATGGTAATCATATTGAAGATCTCGGTAAAATTATTGATTAAAACGGATAAATGACCTTCATTTGGAAAAAATTTCGATTTGCAATTTAGAAGTTGCTGACTGATAGTACGTGCCATTGATACTGGAACATTGGCATCTAATTCCCCATGGAATAAGAAAATCTTTGTTTCAAGGGGAATGTCTTCCAGTTTGAAGCCCCACGGTTTAGTATATAATTTGAAATCATGAGCAGGGCCTTTCGAGCCTTGCTGAAATGCCTCAATGGTTTTTTCTATCATACGATCCACTATTCGTACATTTAACACAACTTCTTGATCTGGGAGTGGAAGACTCTTGTGGAGCTTTTGGAAATTCTTCTCCAACCATTTACTGTTTTCGTATTTTGCCTTCCGACCCATCATGAACCACAATAACAAGCGATAGAGCCATGGAAAATAGCGAGCAATGACCAGTTGATTTCTACTACGAGAATCCATCCCCGTTTTGTCAAATTCATAAGGCCCTAAGCCAGAAACAACACTACAACATTTTAAGAGCTCTGATGGGATTTTATACGCACAGGCAAGGGCATATGGTCCACCACCACTCCCTCCTAATATAGTAAATTTTTTTTTAGCTAGTCCAATGTGATTAGCTAACTCCAAAATATCATCTGGAAGATCTAATATCTTACGATCAGGCTGAAAATTAGATAGTCCCATTCCAGGACGATCAACACATATTAATCGTATCCCCAACTCTATTAGATGTTCTTCCTCAGCAAAAGCTGCTTCTAACCGACTTCCAAGACTACCATGAATATAAATAACGGGTTCTCCATTTAAATCCCCATACTCAGCATATCCTAAACGACGCCCATCTGATAATTCTATCATCTGAGAAGTCAGGTCCTTTCTGGTTCTCGTTTTTATCATTCTGTACATCCTGAGGTAAACTTTTTCAGAACTAATGTCTTTTTTGCCGTAATTTCCTTCATCTATTTTTAGAAAATTTTAAGTTTTCTTCTTAAAGAAAATGCCTTACCCTAAAAAGATTGTTAATCCCTTATTTTAATTGGAATAAAAACTTCTCCTTAGATAGATATGGATTGAAATGAACGAATTTAACAATTTAAAAGAGCGAACGGTCAAAGCTGAGTTAGAGAAATTTTAATCATGGCTTGGAAAATCTCGTATGAGAATGGGTTTTATGACAGCCTTCCAGATCTCATACCCTTTCTTATTAAGATGAATACCATCCCATTTAAACAAATCTGGATTTACAGTTCCCTCACTGTGTAACATTGGATCTACTATGTTTATATAATGTAAATTTTCATTAAATGAGCAATATTTTTCAATAAGCTTATTAGCTTTCTCCATTTCTGGCCAAAACTTCTTCCTTCTTTTTGGAGGTTTAATAGAAATAAAATAAATTGGGATAGATTTATAAGCGGTAAATACATTATCACAGAACTGCCTATAGGAGGTAGCAACTTCTTCTGCTGTTTTTTTCTTTGAAATTAAGAGGCCAGTTATATCGTTCTCTCCTGCGTAAAAAACAATAGCTTTTGGTTCATAAGGTACAACAATACGATCTATGTAGTGTGTCACATCAGGAATTTGGGAACCACCAAATCCTCTGTTCAGAACAGCGAGAGGATTCATATCTTCCTCCAAATTTTTCCAATAGACGATGCTAGAACTTCCAGTAAATAAGATGATATTGTTTCTAGGTGTATTTTTTCTATCGTTTTTTTCAAATTTTCTTATACTCCTTTCCCACAATGTAGGATCTCCCTTCTTTAATTTTCTAAAATTAAGCAGTATTGCTAAAGAATCTATTAGAACACTCATTTTAATCCGACCTCTCTACTATTTTAGAGGAAATAATTTACTTCTGGTGCTACTCAACAGGGTGAAGAGCAGATTGAATGAAATCAACCAAATCCTCTCTCAACTTCGATAATGATGGTGGATGTAAATACATCATATGCCCTGCCTCGTAATATCCCATTAAAACGTTCTTTCGTAAGCTAGGATCCAATTCTAGATGACTGAAGGTATAGTCTGTGGCAAGAAATGGAGTAGCCAAATCATAATACCCATTTCCAACAAAGACTTTCATAAAAGGGTTCATACTCATCGCTTGTCTCAATGTCTCTCCCACATTCAAATATTGATTATCATAATCCTCATATCTCCATGTCTTATAGATTGGGGCGATAATCTCATAGGGAAGATCACTAGAGAAGTTAAGGTCACGCCTAACATAATCATTTAACGTCGCGGTATAGGGCCCTTGAATTACAGCGTAACTGGGGTCAAATTCCACCTCAGCTCCAGTGTCATCACGATCAATTCCCTTAAATCGACTATCTAATCGACCCACGGTACGATGTTCTTCTCGTAGTAGCTCTTTTACAAACTTGTGGATATTTATCCGGAGATTAGCCCCCTTAACATATCGTTCAGAAAGACCTGTGTATCTTGCTACTTGGGTGATTATTTGGGTTTCCTCCTCTGAACTTAACTGATCACCTTTCATTAATGCCAAAGTATAATCATTTATTGCAAAAGAAGTAACCTTTGCCAGTGTTTGATGAAGGTCAGCTTGTAAATCCTCTGGAAGTTTTTTGTGATACCATGCAGTGGCGGTATAAGTTGGGAGAAATAAAATATTGGGAAGATCATTCCCAGGGTTGAATCTACCTGTTTGAAAATTTAGAATGCAAGAAATTAACATAATTCCATTCAGAAACATCCCTAGATCCTGATGTAAATACCCAGCTAATCCTGCAGCACGAGTAGTTCCATAACTTTCACCAATCAAGAACTTGGGAGAATTCCACCGCTTTATCCGTGAGGTGTATAACCGGATAAACTCTCCCACAGTTTTAATGTCCTTTTTGTATTCATGGAATTGTGTATTTTTTTCACCAGGAACTGCTCGTGAATACCCAGTACTGACTGGATCAATAAATATTAAATCTGTAACATCCAGTAAGGAAAATTCATTATTAACTAATCGATAAGGAGGGGGAACAGGCTTTTCATCAGACTCAGCAATAACTCTCCGAGGACCCAAGACCCCTAAATGGAGCCATACTGAAGAAGACCCCGGACCCCCATTAAATGAAAAGGTGATCGGTCTTATTTCTGTGTTTTCGATCCCATCACGCATATAAGCAATGTAGAATATTGTTGCTTTTGCTTGAGGCTCTTTCTCTTCTTCCTCCTCTTTGATGAGCATTGTTCCGACATTTACAGTATAATTAACAGTTTTTCCATTTATCATAACTGAATGTTTAGTCTCTACTAATTCTTCCTTAGGAATCTTCGGTTTCTTTTCTCGTTTTAGTTGTATCTTAATATCATTCTTGTCCTTATCTGTCATGAGAATCAGTACTCTCTTTGCTTTTCTAAGGTTATGGAGTTAAGGTTATATTAGGCTCAAAATTATGTTTTTATTAAAAATACTCCTTACTATTGGAGTATATAGAATATAGAATGAATTATTATGAACTGATATCGTATGGATGCGATGATTAAATGATAATAAAAAAGAAAAGAATTTCCTCCTTTTAAGGTTTTGTTAGTACTTTTCCAGAAAATTACCTTTATGAAAATATTTATTAGAAAGAGGATTATACTCCTTTTTATCTATTTAAATTAATATAATTTGAAATTGGAGTTATTTATAATGGAAATTGGTGAATTTGTAGACATATCAGAACACACTTGCATGGTAATAGGTGAGCGGCCTCATGGGAATGTCGGTGGAGTTAGCTTAGAAAATTTTACAATTGCTATTGACTCAACAGGTAACCAAAGCGGTGGGAAAATTTTTCGTAAAAAACTTGAGGAATATTATAGTCTCCCCATTAAGTATGTGATATTAACCCACTATCATGCAGATCATATTAATGGAAGACAGGCGTTTAAAGATGTCGATTTTATAATCTCAGATTATATTCCGACCAATAAAGGGCGATTTCAGAATCCTCTGTTCATCAAAGATGAACATTTAATCCATGACGAGAGTTTTGATGTACAAATATGCCATACTGGTGGCCATACCGTTGGTTCGATGTTCGTATATTTTCCTGCAGAGAAAATCGTTTTTGCTGGAGATTTAATTTTCGAGAAGCTCTTCCCACCATTTGGAGGGGATCCGACCTGTAATCCAGAGCTCTGGTTTCAGGCTTTGGAGAAGATAAAATCCTTAAAACCAAATAAAATTATCCCAGGCCACGGGCCATCTCTCACTGGGGATAAAATCACCAACCACATCTCTAACTTACAAAAGCTTAGAAATAGTATCAAAAAAGCTATTAAAGAGAATCGTAAACCTCGTGATATCGAGATATCTGATTATTATGGTGAATTTCATCCAAGATGGTGGTCTAGAACTGTTCCTCACTGGTTTTCGTTCTATAGTACAATTGATAAGATCCCTGGAATTCTAGAAGAGCTACGATCGAGTTCAAAAGACCAAAATACAATTTTGCTTTCAAAGTTGACCATCAACGAATTAAAAGTTTTAACTAACCACCTGAGAATTAGGATAAGTGGGAATAAAAGTAAAATAGTAGATGGAATTTCAAAATATATAGAAGCAGAGGAATCCTGACTGATACTCTTTCAATGTTTTATGTGTAAATTCCAAAACCTTTCAGATGATAGAAGTGAGGAAAGAAAGAAGGAGAGAATTTGGAGACTTTCAAACTCCTAATGAGTTAGTAAGTAAAATATGTCTTTATATAAAGCAATTAGTCCCTTTTCCTTCTTCAATTATCGAACCAACTTGTGGTACAGGCTCATTTATTCTCGCATGTATAGAATTCTTCCCAAAAACGAGAATTATCGGAATTGATATTAATTCCAACTACTTAGACGTAATAAACAAGAAACTGTCAGAAATAAATAAACAAAAAATGGTTGACCTTCATCAAGGGAACTTTTTTGAACTAGATTGGCAAAAGAAGTTTGAGGCCCTTACTGAACCCGTTTTAATTATTGGAAATCCTCCATGGATCACAACATCTGAACTTAGTGTATTAAACAGTAATAATATCCCCATTAAAAGCAATATTCATGGTTTTCAAGGTTTAGACACAAAAACTGGTAAAAGTAATTTTGATATCTCGGAATGGATGATAATAGAACTTTTAAAAGCTCTGAATGGGCATTCAAGTACTCTAGCAATGCTTTGTAAAGTTGCAGTTGCACGAAAAGTGTTATCATACGTCAAAAAAGAGAAAATCTCTATTTTTTCATCAAAAATAGTTCTTGTCGACGCAAAAGAGTATTTCGGTGCTTCAGTTGATGCCTGCTTATTCATTTGCATTTTAAAACCTGAAACTTTCAATTATACCTGCCATATTCATGAGAGTTTCGATTCCAATACTCCCATTCAAGAAATTGGCTTTATTGACAATAGAATAATCGCAAATATACCATTATATGAAAAATGGAGACACTTAACTGGAAAAAACTCTCACATTTGGCGTTCTGGTATTAAGCATGATTGTACCAAAGTGATGGAACTCTCAAAGCAAGAGAATGGATTTCTTAATGGTTTTGAAGAACTTGTAAACCTTGAAGACACATACCTTTATCCAATGCTTAAGAGCTCCGATCTGTCAAACAATCGAATTAATAATATCAAACGATGGATGATTGTCACACAAAAGTCTATAGGGGAAGATACTTCTAGTATCCAGCAGAAGGCTCCTTTAACCTGGCAATATTTAGAGAGATATGCTCATTATCTTGAAAACAGAGCAAGTAGTATATATCAAAATCGCCCTCAATTTTCAATATTCGGTATTGGAAGCTATACGTTCTCTCCTTGGAAGGTAGCAATTTCTGGTTTTTACAAAGAGTTGAAATTCAGATTAATCAAACCATTTGAAAATAAACCAGTTGTATTAGATGATACTTGTTACTTTATTCCAGCAGAATCGTTGGAACAAGCAGCCATTCTACTTTCCTTAATGGATCATCCCATCACACACGAATTTTATCATTCTTTTATCTATTGGGATGCAAAAAGACCAATAACCAAGCAAATTTTGCAACAACTCAACTTGAAGAAATTATTTAGTGAGATTGGTCATTCTACACTCCTAGACATACTTCAAGAGACCTATCAAAATATCCCAAGGGATTTACTTACCTTAGAGCTGAAACAATTTTCTTGAGTAATTCCCTCTAGTGGATAGCTGGACCTACTACCTCATTTTGGTAATCTTAGAAACTTTAAAAAGTCATTAACCCATTCTGTGAACGTAACAGTTTCATTTAAAATACGATCAACAGTAATCTCATATTCATCCGCTGCCATTTGAGTGGGTATTATTAAAAAGTTGGTTTTATTCTCTATAGGTTGCAATCTCACCATAGGCTTGTCTAATTTAGAAGCATCATCCGCAGTCGCTAATTCGAGTTCTAAAAGAAATAAAAAATCCTTTGCTTTTATTTTTTCAAATCCGTACTTCTCCATGTTACTTGTTGGGGGCAAATCAAGTATCACACGACTCCATTCTGTTATCCAGTATTCATCACTGAACCAGTGTTCCAAGAATTCTTTTTGACGGGCACGAATCTCGCTTAAGACAACCATATAGCGAATCATTCCCTCTCGAACTCGTTTCATCAAATTAAGACCAGGATAATCGTAAAGTTCATTCAATTTAGCACGTTCATGGCTTAAATGAACCATAATTTTCACGATTTCTTCTAGTTCATGTTCAGAATCAATCGGAACATAATTCGATACTTTTTCTAACCATTTTATGGTATCACTAACTTCTTTTTCA
>JBHLPG010000022.1:0-28496 GCA_048939725.1 Promethearchaeota archaeon
TTGTTTTTTCGGGGGGAGTTAATACTAATGCTGCCAATGTGAAAATGAACATTATAAAGAAAATCTGGAAGAAACTAAGGATAAATGACAATTTATATCGAGTAAGGACTGTAAATTCCTTTTTCGTCATTGACCAAAATTGATTCCACCACATTTGAAAACCACGTATCTGATGTTTATTGATAGAGATTATTGCCATATATTTTCCTCCTAGAATTGACCTATTCCTTCTGCCTTTTTACTCCTTGATTCTGTCTTTGCAAAGATCCAGTACCCAAAAAGAGGACATACAATAGTGAAAGCAAAGAGGACACCTAGATCAATGAATATATTCCCAAAAAGCCATTTTAATCCAGTTAGAGCCGCCTGAATGTCGTGAGTTAGATAAAATCCTGGAAACAAGTATGCAATGACCTGGAAGAAGATGGGTAAAACAGTAACAGGGAAGAAAACCCCTGAAATTATGGCTAAAGGCCATTGAAAAGTGTTGAAAATTGTATTGGCTTGTTTAACTTTTAATACTAGTGCGCCGAGAAGGAATGATAAACCATTAATTGGGATCAGGCCAAGTAAAAGGATGAATAGTGCCAAGAGTACTTGGCCTTGAAATGGATTGACTCCAAACACAATACAACCTAATCCATATCCTAACACAAAAGTAAAAAGCGATCTTGCTTCCACATAAAGAGTTAAACCAGCTAAAATTGAAAGTTTATGAGCAGGGGACATGAAAAGAGATTCAAGAGTTCCTAGTGTCTGTTCACGACGAATGAAGAGACCAAAAAGCCAAAATGAAGTCATAATTGATGAAAAGACATTAGCACCAATGATCATATAAGCTATATAATTCGCTTCTGTCAAACCAGTGCTTTGTTGAAAGTTTGCAGAAGCAGCAGCTGTTGAACCAGCCATAGCTTGGCCTAATAATATCGGCATTGCAGCCAGAAACAATGGTGTGAGAACATCCATAAATAAAGCGCCTTTATATCGAGAAATTACCTTTACTCGCACAATGAATGTTCCTAAGAGAACTCCTAAATGGTCTGTTAAAGACGCACCATTCGATTGTATAATCATCTTTGATCCTCACTCGTTAATTCGACGTATCAGTCTGTCGAGTGTCATCCATAAGTGAACGGCCCGTAATGTTAACAAAGACATCTTCTAAGGTTGTTTCATGTTTGTCAATATTTCGGATTATCGCTCCTCTCATGTTAAGAGTTGAAATAATCTCTGGCAGAATCTGACGACTGTCCTCACAAACAACACTTAGATATGGTTTCTCCTCTGTAGAACCGTTATTGGATCGTTTTACAAGAATTTTGGCTGATGTAACTCCAGGAAGAGATTTAATAGCTAGTCTAGCTTCTTCAGGAATAGTTCCTTCAATACTGAGAATGTCAGATTGTTCTAATCCGTCCTTAAGTTCTAAAGGATCATCAAGGGCGATAATTCGTCCATGATCAATAATTGCGATTCGATGACACAACTCCTCTGCTTCATACATTTGGTGAGTACAGTAAATAATTGTCTTATTTTCGCTTTCATTGTGTTCTTTCACAATATTTCTGAGACGTCTTGCTTCTTTAACGTCTAGAGTGTTGGTAGGTTCATCTAACATTAGAATAGGAGCATCATTGATCAAAGCACGTGCGAAAACCATTTTCATTTTTTGGCCTGATGAGTAAGTTTCAACTGTTCTATCCGCAAGCTTTTCAAGTTCTAAGAGAGCGATTAATTCATCAATTCTATCTCGGCGTACAGTTTTAGGAACATGATAGAGAGCACCAAAATATTCAAGATTCTCTCGTCCAGTCAACTTCCAATAAAGTCCTCTTTCTCCCATTAACATTGCACCAATAGACGCTTTGACTTGTTTATCTTGGTCTAGAGTGAATCCATTAATTCTTGCTGTACCAGAGGTTGGTAGGAGTAATGTTGTGAGAATTTTAATCAAAGTGGTCTTACCAGCTCCATTCGGGCCAAGTAATCCAAATATTTCTCCTTTATTGACATGAAATGACACACCCCTTAATGCTTCTACTTCCTTTTTTTGGCTTCGAAATACCCCTGTTCGTTTTTTGGAAGAATAAACTTTAACTAGGTCCTTAACTTCAATCATTTTCTGGTGAGACATTGGAAAGCTACCTTCTATTAACCTTTAAACCTTTTTACATGAAAGTGGAAGAAACTTACAAAATTACATGATTTTGTATAAGAATTACCTAAGTGATTTAAATAGGCTTTCGTTGAGGCAAAATATCAAGAAAGACGTAGAATGACAAATAATAGATAATTTTTCTAATGTTTCCTCAAAAAAGATTTTTAATTAGAGATCAACATTCAAAGAAGATGGGATTCATGATATTCATTTATTAATCGTCTTACGTTCCCAAAAGGTTGATTAGGTTATTAGGGAGAAAAAAAGGGATTATTTCCTGTTTCTTTCCTTAAAGATATATTCATCCTGATAATCTTATTTTTCAATATAATATATAATTTTATTGTAGAAGAAGAATAACGCCCTTTATTGGTGTTATTAGTGATGTATTAGGCACTTAGGTGAATAAGTATAAAAATTGTATATTTTAATTTAACCAATTTAGAATGTTGTATAAATGTGAATAAATCGTAAAGATTGTGTAATAACCATTATAAACTTATCAAACAGCGTATAGCCCAAACGATCTTTTCTGTCGGATCGAATTTCTCCTTCGCGAATAAATCGGCAAAACCTTTCAAATAAATCTCCATTTAGTCTACATTGATTTTTAATAGTTTAATTTCTCTACATACTACTTCTTTTTAATTCTATCGTTTTGTCGGAGAGAGAACTCCTTCTAATTGTTAATTATTTTAATTTTATGCTGATAGATTATTCAGGAATCTTTTTAAATGATCATTTACTAGTATAAATCGAAATTATGCCAATAGAAGTTATTTATAAAGTCAAAAAAGCTCTATTAAAAGAACTTGTGTCATTAAAAAGGTAGTGGAGGAAGAAAAGTAGATAATTTTGAGAAGGCTTTCCATATGCAAAGAAAATATGGTTCCATCTTGATATTAGGCATTTACTGTCTCTCTTATCTACTACTTCTCTTTCTAAATGGTTCTCCATATATAAGTCACAGCTCAATTATGAATAGTAAAGAGGTAAATCCTCTTCACAAGAGAGATACGATTAAGAGCATTCCTCGTCTCATTTTCCCTAATCCACATGAAGTAGATGAAAACAATATTCTTCCGTCGTACAATCCTCATTATGATATACACACTCCGTACTTCACGTCAGGATGGGGTGATTCCCGCTGGAAGTTCCGTAAAAATATAACCATCCCCGCAGTGAATATTAATGAAGACTTGATTGATTTTCCCTTATATATGGAACTATTGGACTCTGAACTCCAACAGTGGGCTCGGACGGATGGTCAAGATATTATGTTCGCCGATAGTAGCGGCACCCAGCTAGCGCATGAACTCGTGCAATATCGACGCCTGTATAATGATACCCATGCCCAGTTAAACGCGTGGGTGAAAACCAACCTCTCTGCATCAGATGATAATGTGGTTTCATTATATTTTGGAAATCCTTTGGCCAAGAAATTAGAAAACACATCTGCACTCTGGGATGCTTACAATGGCGTGTGGCATCTGGACGACGATTTGAATGATTCAACTCAGTATTTGAATCATGGTATTAGCCAAGGAACGACTGTAGTGGAAGGGAAAATTCTAGAAGGCCGCCACTTTGGGTCTGCTAATTATGATCAAGTGGATTGTGGATCTGATACATCTCTGGATGATCTTTTTCTAGGGGAAGGGGGAACAATTGAGGTATGGGTCTACTTTGATCAATTTTTTCCCTATGGCACTCAGTATATTTTATCAAAAGGATATTCAAACTATGGATGGACGTTGTTTGCCACAATTAACGGTGATCTGAAATTTACCCGACGATATACTGTAAGTGAGTCTCGTTGGGCGGTCTATAACGCGTTTAGTCCTAGCCAGTGGCACCATATTGCCATCACACTAAATGGTACGGTATATACTAATGATCCTGTAATCTATATTGATGGTACTAGTTGTAATGTCATCCAAGAGGTTATTCGATCCAATTTACCTTCATCTGATGCGGCATACGATTTTTTGTTAGGAAATAGTGAAGATTATGGAGCACCTATCCGGGGACGGTTGGATGAAGCTCGGGCGGCACCATCGATCTTCTCCGCGGAACGGATCAATACTGGTTATACCAATCAATATGCCCCTGCCAGCTTCTATATAATATCCAGCACGGAACAGAATCCAAAGGATGATTGGATCTTTCCTGCGTTGCGATACCGTAAACCCATCACAATCCATGGGAACCAAATCAGCGGCACCACAAATCTCACGGACGTCCCCGTACTTTTAGACATTTATGATGCAGATCTCAATGATTCGACCCTTCTTCGAAGTGATGGCAACGGATTAGAGTTTGCATTTGCGAATGGTACCAAAGCAAAAGTCGAACTCGAAATTTTTAATCAAACATACAACACCACGCATGCCCATTTGGTCGCGTGGGTCGGAGTGCCATCTTTGGGGCCGCAAGATGACCTTGTGTTGTATATGTATTATGGTAATACCGTCTACGAGAGTGAGACGATCACATGGGATTACTATAGCTCAAACGCGGACTTTTGGGATGCAAATTACTATATAGTGTGGCATTTGGAGGACGGTTCGGGATCGTATCTCCATTCCTCGGTGAGTTACTTACCGTTAAGATGTTACTCTAGCCCGCCGATCGAACGCCAAGGAAAAATTGGGTTGTGCATCGAGGGCGAGGAACCAACGTCAGATGAACGCTATATCACCAACACAGAACCGTTATTCCCAGATAATTTTACAATGGAAGCCTGGATCAAACCAGATGTCGTTACAGGAGAACAGACAATTGTCAGCCGTTGTAATTTAAGTGCTGAGATCCAATTATTATTTTTTATTAATGGTTCCCAACTTCAGGTGATCCTGCCACCAGTATTGCCTGAAGCCTGGGGAAATGTAACAATTGAGCCCAATGTCTGGCAACACGTCGCCCTGATGTATAATGGCACTGGAGTCGGGCTGTATAAGAATGGAATCTTACTGGACTCCATCACGGTAAGTAATGATCCGCTCTATATTACAGATGATGCCTACGACATCTGGGTTGCCTCAACCCGTCACTCAACGATGTTGTCTCACATGCGCTTTGATGGCCTGATTGATGAACTGCGTTTGTCTCGTATTGCCCATTCAGGAGATTGGCTCGCTACTACCTATATAACTCAAGCGAATCCCGAGAGTTTTTGTACGGTCGGTGTCCAAGAGAATTATCGCTGGTGGTGGGCTGATGGTACGTTTATTTGTCGCAAAGACCTCATCCTAGATGGATCCAATATGTGGGGGGCCTCGGATGAGACTTATGTCAATTTTCCTTTTCTTATTGATATTTACGATTCAGATCTTCATGATGCGAATGTCGTACAAGCGACAGGGGCGGACATCCTATTCACTACACCCAATGGGACGAAACTTCACCATGAAATCCTGGTTTTCGACCAAAACTATAATAGTACCCACGCCCATTTACAAGGATGGATTCAAATCCCTTTTTTCAGGCGTTATAATCACATCCATGTCGTGATGTACTATTATAACGACGTTCTCGAGGCACAAGAGACCCCCATGGTAGTATGGGAAAACTACCGTAGTGTGTGGCACATGGAGGAGGATCCCACTGGAACCGTTCCCCAACTTCACGATGCTTCCCCCTCACAACTCCATGGTATTGCCAACACGACCATGACAAGCGACGATTTAGTCACTGGACACTTAGGAAGTGGATGGCGCTTAAATGACGTGGGAGATAATGTTAATGTGACTCATCCCACCCTTTGGGACTTCGTGGAATCAGATGAACTCCACATTAGCGCGTGGATCTATCTCTACGAGTTTCCGAAAGACGGGATAGTGATCTGGGGAGATCTCAATGGCCCGCGTTTCAGTATATATCCTGATAATATTGCCCAGAATGTCTGTGTACTTATTTGGCAATCTGGAGGCAATCCAGTGTCGGATGATTTTATCATGCCCCTCAACCAATGGCATTATGTGGAAGTCCGGCGGTCATGGGCAACCTCTCCCCGTGTATCGTTCATGGTAAACGGTGATACGACCCCTACTTGGTACCCGATGGATACGTCGGTGAATCCAGATTTAGTCGGAATGGGATTCACAGAAAATGCGAGTGAGGCGTTCAATGGTATCATTGATGAGGTGCGTATCGCGGTGAATCGAGATGAAGATATTACGTGGCTGCGGAGTGCGTTTGACAACCAGGAACACCCCGAAGCGAATGTGCTCGTGGTTAGCCCAGAACAAATTCTAAATGACTCGGTACCTGCCGAGATTGTTGTGGTTGGGGTGGATGACTCTGGAACAGGGGCGGCAATCACTTTCTGGGCTCAAGTGGTGGATGACATCAGTGGCGTTGAGGCGGTCACGCTCCGTCTAAACGGAACTGACCACGCCATGACGTTTAATGGTTCCATCTGGATCTATTCCCAACCGATTAATTGGGGAGAATATTATACTTATCAAATTAGTAATGCCTCGGATGTGTCTGGGAATTTCATTGCCGAGATGACCACAGAACAACAATATACCTGTACTTACGATATTATCGTCCCGACCATCGTCGCGTGGGAGTATGATCCCGAGGTTGGCCAATATGGCGCTTTTCGAGCCAATGCTTCAGATACTTGGGGACTCCTTGATACGGTACTCGTGAATGTCACGGAAGCAGAGGGTGTTCCTCGGAACGATCTTTGGGCCATTATGGTTCTGATCAATACCAATTGGCAATTCATCAATAATACCTTAGTGCTTCCTCCAGGAACATTCTACTTTGATATCCTCGTGAATGATACCTACGGGAACATCAGGGTTTCAGCAAATCACCAAGGCTTTGCCCCTTCTGATCCGTCGAATGACCCGCCCTCAGTAGGAAATCTTACTCTGTCTCGAAGTACGAGTAGTGTCCGTCTACCAATTTATAGTAATTGCACAATGTTCCTGGCATATGATTTTTATGATCCTGATAATGATAGTGAGGGGGGGACTGAGATCCGCTGGTATAAAAACTCGTTCCTTCAAAGTGCATATAATGATCTTAAAGCGGTACCTGAGAGTGCGCTGATGAAAACTGACCAATGGTATGCTACTGTGCGACCCAAAGACGGACAAGACTTTGGTACCCGTGAAACGTCACCCACCGTGACCATTCAGAATACTCCTCCCGTTGTCACTAATGTGATGATTTCTCCGAGTACTGCTTACACCACAGATGATTTAGTGGCAATTTATACCTTTTCTGATCACGATGGAGACACTGAGGATCTTGTGAGTCGATTGATAATTTGGTATAAGAATGGAATATTACAAGGAGATTTGAATGGATCACTCATAGTAAATGCAGGGAAAACGACAAAAAACGACCTGTGGCACGTTAGATTATGTTCAAATGATGGGACTGATTTCGGGAAGTGGATAGGATGTTTTGTTAACCGTACTATTGAAAACACCACCCCTTTAGTCTTGAGTGTACAGCTCAACCCAAGTAATCCCCAAACTCAGAGTAACTTGTCGGTGAATTATTCCTACTTTGATATGGATAATGACGCAGAAAATGGGTCCCTTATTCATTGGTATAAAAACGGTATATTACAACCACCCCTAACAAATGCACTGGTGGTTAATTCAGGGAATATTACCAAAGGTGAAACTTGGTATGTTATCATTCGACCTTCAGATGAGGATAATATGGGACTGGACTATCAATCATCCAGCGTCATCATTGAAAATACAGCTCCAACAATCACTGGAGTTAATATTAATCCAAATCCCGCATGTACTACTTCATTTCTAAGAGCCCATTATGAATACATCGATCTTGACAACGATTTTGAGTACAATACATTGTTCTATTGGTATTGTGATGGAAATTTACAATTTGCATTAATGAACTCCTCCATAGTGCCCAGTGGTTATCTAATCCGAGGTCAGGAATGGGCTTTACATGTCCAGCCTAATGATGGCACCACTATTGGCCTGCGGGTGATTTGTCCAACAAATATAACAATTCAAAACTCCATTCCACAAGTCATTAACGAACAATATCAGTTTAATGACATAATAGGGCGTGTCAGTCCAACTGGGAAGAGGATGGATGAGTTTTATGTTGAAGATGAAGACCTTGTAGTGAGTTATGATTTCTTAGACGCGGATCTATCGGACATTGATCGTTCACGGGTACAATGGTTTCGTCGAACTACATTCGAAGACCCATGGATTGAAATGTCCGCGTATGAAAACAGTACCGTAATTCCTGCAATCATCACTGCAGTTAGTGACGAATGGTATTATCAAATTACACCATTTGACATGTTTGATACAGGTGAAGTGACGATTGGAGAAATTATTGTGATTGAAAGTCGTCCTATCATTCATAGTTATCAAATTGTGCACAATCCTATGACTGAAACCCAATTAAAAATCCTCGTAGGCGTGACCAATTCTCTCCATGATGTTGAAACAGTGGAATGTAATTTCTTATTTCAAGATGGTACCGAACAGCGAGTTTTGGGAATATCACGTCAGTTAGGAAATTGGAGTGTATTATTAGAAATTGAAGACTTGAACAATCTCAACACCGAAATCATGGCAAGAATCTTAGCTTTTGTATTAGTTCCTAATACAGATCTTCTGGTTATGATAGAGGAAACGATTAATTTTACTTTGTTGGATAAAGCAGCTCCACGAGTACGTGATGCATTCTTCATTCTTAATAATGAACATATCCCAACTGAAATAACATTCTACGCTAAGATTGAGGAGTATGGTAGTGGCGTTGAAAATGTTATATTAAATTATTATTTCGATCCTGTGTCAGGAGGAACTGGGGCTGCGGTTTTTCAATCAGAGCAGTCTGTCTTAATGATTCAGACTAATCAAACCAACGATCAAGAAATCTACACCGCGACAGTTCTTTTTCAACAGAACGAATCAAATTGGCGGGTAATTTATCGTATCAAAACACAAGATAAGGCAGGAAACATCAATCCGATTGCATTTGATATTCTTGCTGATCCAAGCCGAGTTGAGCGCGACCTCTTAACTTATACATCGGTCGGACTTCCTCCTATGATTGTTATGGTACTTATCATAACCACGATTATGGTTGCGATATTTGGGTCTCTTCTGTATATGAAGTTCATTCGGAAACCAAAAATCGTTGGTTTAGATACTGAACTTATCCTATCAAGAATAAATAAAATCGATGTAAACCTTATTCAAAACTCACTGAACTATCATTCTCTTGGTATTGTTATCTCATTCTTCGATCAACGTCATGGCCCCATTCCCATTATAGTTGAACCAGAGATTTTAAAGGATAACTTTTTAGCATTAGTCAGGTTGTCAGATCAATCGTTTAGCAGTTGCGGGTTTGTGAAGGACTTCACAAAGGAGAAAATGGCTACATTTGATTTTGAAATTTCATCAAACACAGAATTTGGAATATTATCATATGCATTCTCATTAAATCGACCTGAAGCTCGTGGTGGAATTGAAAATATCACGTTAAACATCCTAATTTATTCTGGGCTATTTTCTCTAGTTAATCAGTTTTCAGAAGAAATTCTTCCCAAAATCCATGAAATTCATATCTTGATGGATAATCATCCGACAAAAAAGGATGAAATAATTATGAGAGTTCGCTTATTACGTCAATTGATTTCAGGAATTATTTTATCGTATGAGAGGGTTTACGGAACAACAGAACTACTAGATGTTGAAGAAGACACCTACCTTTAAGTCAATGGATAGAGATCAAACACTAAAAGAGTTAATCTACAAATTTGGTTTCCTAAATCCTCAATAACTTCCGATTATCCTCAGAATCATCATAAATTCGCCACTCTGCAACTTGATTATTGTTAATTTTTGCTGTCCATATTGCAGGACCATCAAGAGCGGGTTCTGAGCATTCTGAATGGCCTAATAAAATGACAAAATTGTTTCTTGAGATAATAGTGTGAAAAACATTTTTATAATCAGGATATTCAGTAAAGAACTCATCCCAGCTTGTTTTCATCTGTTCTTTTGTCTCTACCCTATTTTTTGTATCAATGAACTTATGATTCTCCGCCATTAAAGCAATAACACCTTTTAAATCACGTGCATTTATACACTCATTATAAAGAAGAGCGATTAGCTTTGGATCTCTCTCATTCATCAGAACCGAGTTAATAGGATAAAAATACTTAATAAATGTATTGACTGGATAAAATTAAAAATAATTCCGAGTCACTTTTATTAACGATGATATACTTTATCTGCCACTGTTTCTGCTATCTCTAGTAGGTATTTTTGATCTATTTCATCGAATATATTTGGATTTTCTGAACCAACTACAATTAGACCTAATATTTCATTATTCTTTTTCAATAGTAATTTACATTCAGAGTAAACATCAGGGCAGATTGAAAGTTTTTGCTTGGCATTGATATCATTAATTATCTCAAATTTTTCAAATTTGAGTTGATCAAGCCTAATAACTGAGGTTTTTGTTAATTTCCCTGTGTAATAGCCTAGATAAAATTCCTCGGTGACTGGGTTGAAGAAATAGACACCAATCCATGAGAAATATGGAAAATTTGTAAGAGTATCGACAATTAGCTTGTAGATAAAAGCTTCCTCATTGGTTTTGGCTAATTCAGAACGCAACGAGGGTAATATTGCATTGTACTTACTTGTCTTTTGAGAGATTTCCAAATTATAATCTCCGAGGATAATTATTTGGGTACTCCTCTTTCTTCCTCCTTTTAGAAGGTTTGTATTTTCTTCAGTGAAAGTTATCTCTCAATGACCATCGTTAATGCTTCTCCACCACCCAGACAGATTGTAGCTAAACCACGATGTCCATTTCTCTTTTCAAGCTCATGGTATAATGTTACGAGAATCCTTGTACCTGAGCATCCCAAAGGATGCCCTAAAGCAACTGCTCCTCCGTTGACATTAAATCTTTCATCGGGGATATTCAAACTATTTCGCACTGCACAGCTGGCAGAAGCAAACGCCTCATTATGTTCAATTAGGTCAAAGTCACTGATGGTAAGACCAGTTCTTTCAAGTAATCGCTCGACACCAGTGACTGGTGCTTCCATAACCCATTCAGGTTTTGTAGCATTTGTTTCATAAAGCCCTATCTTTGCGAGGATAGGAATCCCCTTCTCTTTTGCCAAATCTTCAGACATGACGACAACAGCACTCGCCCCATCTGATATTTGGGATGCGTTTCCAGCAGTAACCTTCCCATCCTTGGGGTTAAAGACAGGAGGTAGTTTAGCTAGCTTTTCTATTGTAGTATCTGACCGAATTCCCTCATCTTTAGTAATAGTAACACTTCCTTTTCTCCGTACTGGGACATCTACTGGGACAATTTCCTTTTCAAACTTCCCTTCCTCTGTTGCTTGATGAGCCCGCTGGTGTGATCTGAAAGCAAAGGCATCCATCTCCTCACGACTGATATTAAACCGTTCTGAAATGATATCCCCTGTATTTCCCATCGCCATGTCGTTGTAAATATCATAAAGTCCATCATAATACATTGCATCGACTAGTTGATCATTGCCATATCGGTATCCTTGTCGTCCTTTCATTAGCAGATAAGGAGCCATTGACATGTTTTCTGTCCCTCCTGCTATTATAATATCCATATCACCTGTTTTAATCATTTGGGCTGCCCACATGACCGTTGCCATCCCCGATCCGCAGACTTTGTTGACTGTAATCGCGCCGACTGATACTGGTAATCCAGCATAAATTGAAGCTTGACGTGCGGTATTTTGAGCACATCCTGCGGAAATCACTTGTCCCATCAGAACATGATTAACCTCTTCAGGTTGAATTTGAGAGCGATTAACTGCTTCTTTTATTACAACAGCCCCAAGTCGGGCTGCAGACAAATTAGAATAAGCTCCCAACATTCGCCCCATTGGAGTTCGACACATACTTGTAATAACTGGTGTATTCAATGATGTGACCTCAAAAAGTAATTGAAGGAGTTCTTAGATAAGACTCTTTTATTCTTTGGTAGCTACATCATTGTTATTTTGTATTTGAGCCGAATAATAAATCAGACAAATCTCACTGTTTTAAGTCAGATAATATTACTAGACTAGTTCTTCAGAACCAATCTAAGGATTCCCTTCTGTCCTATCGTAGATAATTCTGCTACATGTAAATTATTGCAACAAGATATTTGAATAGTTTCTATAAATCCCCAAGAAATTTATAAAGAAATGTTCATTTATTCTGAATACTCAAATACTTACTTCATTCAAAATTCGATCAAAATTGTGTTTTTTTGTTGCTTTTGGAAGTTAGTAGTGATTTTTCAACAATAAAAGATTATTGTTGGCACTTTTATATCGAATAGCTTATAAAGGCCTATGCGTGATATTGACGAAAGGTAACAGAGGATAGACTACATATCTAAATCGTTTAAAAACAAGGGAAATGATATGTCACAAAGAGGGGCTTCACGCCGTGCGACATCCCGAAGCACGTCATTAAGGCCAGGTGCCAAATTACGTGCAAAAATTGTTCTCATCGGTGATGGCGGAGTGGGCAAAACTGCGTTAAGACGAGCGTGGTTAGGGGAAGGCTTCAAAACAGAATATTTGATGACTATTGGCGCTGATTTTGCAAGCCAAGAGATATCCTTGTATTACGCAGATACTAAATCCACATATGATATTAAGTTTCAAATCTGGGATCTTGCGGGCCAACCACGATTTAAGGCGGTAAGAGATCTCTATTATCGCGGTGCAATCGGAGCTTTATGTTTTTTTGATATCACAAATCAAGAATCCTATATGAACCTTGTTGAGTGGATCCAATCTTATTGGGCATTGAATGGTCATGGAAAGATGCCACTTCTCATTATTGGTTCAAAGTGTGATCTTCGTGACAATCCAGCTTTTCCCACTCAAGTTTCAGCTCGATATGGAAAGGAGTATGCAGCGGAACTAACAAAAATTCTGCTCAGGAAGTATGGGTTCGAAGTTCATTATATGGAAACATCCGCAAAAGAAAACATCAACGTTGATGAAGCATTCAAATTACTTGCGAGAGAAATTATCAAGAGTACCCTTCATCAAGAAAAACTTCGAAATGATCGAAAAACGAGCCAAAAAAAAATGTTGACTGACCAAATCCGATCAAGATAATCCTTATCCCTCTTTTGATTTAATTAGTTCAGTGTTCGAATAGCTCTCTATCGTCGACCTGCTTATCAATACGGATTTGGATATTAATATAATCTACGTGCCATCTATTCATTTCTGAAGGGGGAGCTACCCTTTTACTTTTAGAATTACATATTTGACAGAATTTAGTTTTCTTTGGAAACGGTCAGACTATAATTATTTTTTAACCCCGTAAGAATTTTATGAGGATTATTCCTGCGATGAACCTAACAGAAAAAACCGTCAGTTTTTGCCCCAAATTCTCCATGTGTGTAAATCAAACACATGCTAGAGGTACAACAAATGAAACAAATTTTAAAGATTTTTAAGAACTTTAATTTCTCAAAAGAGGAGCAAGAGCAGAATCAGATGATCTTAGAGATGGTGTATGATCTTGCTATGAACGAAATTATCGAAAAAGAACAGGAATGGGATGAAGAAGGAGCCCATTTCGACCCTCAAACAAAACAGGCTAGTTACCCCTTAGGGATGATGGATTTATACAAGAAATGCCAGGAAAATGATCTGTTTGCAATTATTGTCCCAGAGGAATACGATGGATTTGGATTAAGTTATACGCTCTGGACTGCTGTTATAGAGTTGATGGCACGAGCCTCATTAGCTTTCTCAATGTTTTTCCCAAGTCAAAGTCTCAGTATTGAGATTGTCAATAATCATGGTACTCCAGAAGCTAAGCAAAAATATCTTCCTCTTCTCTCAAGTGGAGATGCAATTGGAGCTATGGCTTTTTCTGAACCTAATGCAGGATCTGATATTTCAGCTGTTGCTACAAAAGCAGAAAGAGAAGGGGACTCGTATTATTTAACGGGAAATAAGATTTGGTTGTCTCATGGCGGGGCAGCTGGCACTAATATTACCCTTGCTGTTACTGATAAATCCCAAGGCCCAAGAGGGTTAAGTGCTTTTATACTTGATCCTAAGATTGCTGGTAATGCGTATGAGGTAGTCCGAATTGAAGAAAAAATGGGTTTGCATGGCTCAATTACTTCGCAGGTTGCGTTGGATCGTGCTGAAGTACCTAAAGAAAATTTATTAGGAAAGGAAAATGATGGTTTAAGGTTAGTCCTAGGTAGTTTAGCATCAAGCCGTATTGGTATTGCAGCTCAATCAGCTGGAATTGCTGAAACAGCACTACAAGAAAGTATCAATTATGCTAATCAACGAGTTCAATTTGGTAGGCCAATAGGTAAACATCAAGCTATCTCATTTATGCTTGCAGATATGGCTACCAAAGTACATCAAGCTCGCTTAATGTATTTAAACACTGCTCGGATGAAGGATAATGGGGAAAACACCCAAATTGAGTCATCCATGGCAAAATACTTTGCAACGGAAGTTGCTCAAAAAATCACTTACGACGCGGTTCAAATTCATGGAGGGTATGGGTATAGTCGTGAGTATCGTGTTGAACGACTGTTTAGAGACGCTCGAGTGCTTACTATTTACGAAGGTACATCTGAAATGCAGAAAACAATTATTGGACGATGTACTCTAGGCAGAGCTCAGCAATAAAGAGAGTATAGAAGGAAGGATTAAACGTATGAATATAATTGTGTTTGTGAAAGCAACAATAGATCGAAATGCTCCCTTGAGTGCTGATGAGACATTCCCAGGGGATCGTGATGATAAAGCAGATGTTATGACAAATAATTATGACAAACATGCAATTGAAGCAGCTCTCCAAACTATTGAAAAAAAAGGAGAAGGAAAAGTTATTGCAGTTTGTTTAGGATCTGATATGGCTGATAAAGTTGTTAAGGAAGCAATCGCAATGGGGTGCCAAGAAGCGATTCGTATCGAAAATTCAGAAGTACGGATAACAAATTTCTTTTCCGTTGCCAAAATCCTAGCTGCAGCAGTCAAAAAAATTGGGACATATGACCTAATCATGTTTGGAATGCAAAGCTACGATTTTAGTACAGCTACAATGGCTCCCATGGTTTCAGAGTTTCTTGATCTCCCAACTGCCTCCTGGGTCGAAAAAATATCATTGAATGGTGACACAGTTAAGGTTGAGAAGGTAATTGAGGGCGGTACCAGAACCATTGAACTGAAGCTTCCAGCGGTCCTCAGTATTGCTTCTAGTGGTGATTTTGAAGAACCCCGATATACCAGTGTTCGGCGAATTATGAAAGCCAGCCGAACAAAAGTTCCTGTATGGGAGATTGATGAATTAGAAGCTGGTTCTCTTGATACCAATGTTCAATTCACTGAAATTGAAGAACCTCCAGCACGGATGGAGGAATGCGTTGTTTTCAAGGATGATGACGTACCTGTTCTGGTAGATAAGCTACTCGCTGTCCTCAAAGAGAAGGGATTAAACCTAGGAGCGTATAAATAAGAAGGTGAAGAAGAATGACAAACTTGCTTGTTGTTATTGAGATTGCTAAAGGAAAAATCACAGGAATAACGAAAGAATGCCTTACCGTCGCCAACAAACTGAGCGATGAACTCGGAGCTGAAATTAATGGAGTAATTTTAGGACAGGGAGTCGGGGATTTAGCTATTGAAGCAACAAAGTATGGCGTGAAGAAAGTTTACAAGATTGATGATGCTCAATTTGAGGGAATAAACATACTCTATCATACCAGAACATTAGAAGCATTAGTCAAACAATATTCCCCTCCTACTATTGTTTTAGCTGGTGCGAGCCTATATGGACAGGAAATAATCCCTCGGTTAGCTGCCCGATTCAATAGTGCGTTGTTTGCCTCGGTAACATCTTTGAGTGTTGAGGGCGAGAACCTTATGGGTATTCATCCTCTCTTTGAAGAGAAACTCTTGGGGACAATGTCAGCCGATAATAATCAACTCAATTTTGCAACTATACTGGGTGGTAATAATCCTGAGGCCGAACTTGATGAATCTTTATCTGGAGAAGTAACAGACTTCTCACCCGTAATTTCAGATAGTGACAATCGTGAGTCTTTTGTAGAGGAGAAAATAGCTAAAGTATCAGTCGATATCACGAAAGCCAAGTTAATTGTGGCTGGTGGTCGTGGGGTAGGCAGTAAAGAGAAGTTCTCAATCATTCATGAAGCAGCAAAGGCCTTAGGTGGTGAAGTTGGAGCAAGTCGTGCTGCTGTTGATGCAGATTGGGTGCCCTATGATCATGAGATCGGTCAAACGGGAAAAACTATCACACCTGACTTCTATATTGGACTGGGGATCTCTGGTGCTATTCAACACCTCGTTGGAATGAGGAACTCAAAAACAATAATCGCTGTAAATACTGATGAAGAAGCACCAATGCTTGATGTAGCACATTATGCGATTATCGCGGATCTCCATGAAGTGCTTCCAGAACTGATTAAGAAAGTATAGGTTTAATTTTCAGATATTTGAGTGGATTCTATGATTCAAACAATTCTAACTATCCTTCAAACAACTCCTGGAAGAGAAAGTTATTGGCCTCGTCACTTACAGCTTTACGGACATCAACTAGGTTTTCTTATTTATATCAGCGCAATGATTGCGGTGTTAATAGTTCTAATTGGGATTTATCGTGCAATGCGAGTCTGGTTCCATGGTAAATATGATGAGGAAGAGCAAACATTTCTATCATTTTTCATTAACTTGATTATCAAGGTTTTCAAGAATCTTTTCTCCCGAAGTCTTCCTAAAAGAATCTATTATGGTTTTGGTTTAGGTATAACTAAACGAGAATCTAGACAATGGTCTAGTTTCATTGCCCATTCTATGATTATGCTTGGTTTCCTCGGAGCTGCAATAGCAACAGTTATTTCTACTGTTCATGAATGGTTTTTACATGAACAGTTATTGGTAGGCACTTTATATATTCTTCATTCCTTTTTTGCCGATCTTGCAGGAGTGCTTCTATTTCTGGGGGTACTACTAGCATTGATCCGCCGATATATTATGGATAAGGATTATTACGACCGTGCTGGGTACGAGGATCTTGTATTATTGTTGTTACTATTCTGGGTAAGCATTTCAGGATTCTTTGTAGAAGCTACTAGAATAGTATATGGTTTAGTTAATGATGTTGATATTTGGTTTGAGATCTATTCTTTCATCAGCTATCCTCTAGCAATAGTTCTCCAAGGAATTATACAAAATAATGGACAAATTTTTGCTTTACATCTCTTTTTCTATCTTTCTCATCTACTTGTAGCTTTTATCGGAGCAGCATATATTGCTTATGGGAAATTCTTCCACATAGGAGTGGGCCTTGGTAATGTCGTTCTGAAAGATATGCAATCTCCAGCAGGACAGTTACAGTTTGATCCAGAGGGAATCAAAAAGATAGAAGACTTCACCTTCTACCAACTATTTGAGGCTTCAGCCTGTATGAAATGTCACTTTTGTCACAACTATTGTCCTGCTCAAGACTCGGGTGAACCTCTTTCACCCCTTAAGCTAATTCAAGACATTAAAAACTGGGGTAAAAGACAATATGGGTTGTTTAGTTCCAATAAGGATACCCCCATTATTGGTGAAACCTCGGGAATTACAAATGATGTTTTATGGGCTTGTGTTACTTGTTATGCTTGTACCAACGCTTGTCCTCATCTTATCGGACATGTAGATATGATTGTGGGGATGCGAGCGGCATTGATTGAAGAAGGAGAAATACCTGGTACTCTTACGACAATGCTTGAAAGCGCCTATAACTATGGGAATATCTGGGATCAACCCAAACGTGACCGCGTGAAATGGTTAAAAGAAGGAGAATTACCTAGTATCAAACAGTCGGAATCCAAACTTCTTTGGCTTCCAGGTGATACATTAGCGTACGACCCTCGTAATCAAAAAGTTGCTCGTTCCACATATGAAGTCTTTACGAAAGCAGGAGTCGAATTTGGTACCCTTGGGGATGCAGAGAAGAATGATGGGAACGAAATGCGACGATTAGGAGAAGAGGCATTATTCCAGATGCTCGCTGAAGATAACATCAGGATGTTCAAAAAGAATAAAGTTGAGAGGATAGTTACTTCCTCTCCGCATGCCTATAACGCCATCAAAAATGAATATCCTGAGTACGGTGGCGAATTTAATGTTACCCATGTTAGTGAATTGCTATTAGAACTTATTGAAGGAGGGAAAATGAAATTCACTAAGGAATTGAACTATGAAGTAACTTTTCATGATCCCTGTTATCTTGGGCGGTACAATGATATTTACGAAGCCCCCAGAAAGGTCATTGAGAGTATCCCTGGAGTAAAATTAAAAGAAATGCCCAATAACAGACAATTTAGTTATTGTTGTGGCGGTGGTGGAGGTGGAATGTTTCGTGAAACTCCAGAATGGGTAGAGACTCGGATTTCTGAACGGCGAGTAATGGAAGCCAAGGAAACTTTCCAAGATGTAGAATCAGGGGTCAAAAAAGTTTTGATTACTGCGTGTCCATTCTGCACAAGCATGCTTACCGATGCAACAAAAACTCAACAACTAGAGGAAGAAATAGAGGTTATCGATCTCATTGAATTAGTACTAGAAGCAATGAGTGAATAATCTAATCACTCTTTTTCTTTACAAAATAAAAGAAATACTCCCTTTAAGATAAGATCTAAGGTTCCTGGTATTGCAACTCTCACCTCATTATATATGTATTAATACCAGTTGTTATGTCAAGGGCAAATTGACATGACACACACAAATGAACGAAATTTAAGCGCCACCAGGTTAGTTGCTTCAACCTTTGGTGTCCTTGTTGGGATCTTTGGGATGGAGCATGGATTCTTTGAAATGTTACAAGGAAACGTTTTACCTACAGAAGCCCCTTTAGGTCTCCCGATCGATTTACTAGGTTTTGGTTTCGTCATAGATGCTATTGGGTCTGGTCATGAGTTCTGGTCTGGAGCGAGTGAACCTGCTTTCACTATTATCCCAAATTTTCTCATAACAGGCATTCTGGCAATGATTGTGGGAGGTGTTATCGTAATTTGGTCACTTGTATTCATTGAAAAAAAATTTGGTGCCCGAATCTTCTTTCTTCTCTGTATTGTATTATTCTTGGTTGGAGGAGGTTCTCCGCCCTTAGTAAATGGAATCATTGCCAGTCTTGTAGCCACTCGAATAAATAAACCACTGAACTGGTGGCGTACAAATATTTCTGAAGATTTTCAAGAAATGATTGCCAAATTATGGCCTTGGTCAATTATCTGTGTGGTATTCTTCTCTCTACTTGGAGTCGAGATAGCAATTTTCGGGATTCCTTTTATTTGGGTCTTGAATCTTGATCAGATGACTATCTTGCTATTAGGTATTGGTAATTTTACAACTCTTCTTACAATTCTAACTGTGATTACCGCATTTTCACATGATATTCAAAACCAATCGTTTATCATTCAAGATTAAACGATTCAAATTTGTCATTATGTTACTAATTCAATCATTCTATCTGATATCTCATTTAATTCTTCTAGTGAATAACTTTTGATTTGTTCACGGAGTTCTTGTTCACTCAATTTTACATGATCGATAATTACACCTTTTTTTTATTACATAAAGATTTATCAAAAAGAACTCAAATCAAATTGATAAGCTATTAAGAGTAAATTGATGATTAAAATATAAGGAGAGATTAGAGTGAATATTAAAAAAATATATGCAAGAGAAGTGTTTGATTCTCGTGGGAATCCCACGGTAGAGGTGGAGTGTACACTTGATAATGGCACATTAACTCGAGCCATGGTACCATCAGGTGCTTCTACTGGTATATATGAAGCTCTAGAACTGCGAGATGGTGGCACCCGACTTATGGGAAAATCAGTCTCACAAGCTGTAGCTAATGTGGGTAGTGTCAGTTCAAAATTAGTGGGTATGGATCCAAGAAATCAGACTGAAATTGATAATTTACTACTTGAACTAGATGGAACCGAAAATAAGTCAAAACTCGGAGCAAACGCCATTTTAGGCGTTTCTATGGCCGTTTGTAAGGCTGGAGCGTTTGCTCAAGGTATTCCCCTTTATCAACATCTTGGAAATCTAAGAGGGAATAACCAATTTGTGTTGCCTGTTCCTAGTTTGAATGTTATTAATGGCGGAAAACATGGTGGTAACGACATTGCCTTTCAGGAATTCATGCTTCTGCCCGTTGATGCCCCCACATTTAAGGAAGCAATGGTTTTAGGAGTTGAAGTGTATCATACTCTGAAGAAACTCCTTAAACAGAAGTATGGGCCTACTGCTGTCAATGTCGGAGATGAAGGGGGATTTGCCCCTCCTTTACGCTTGGTTGAAGAACCTCTGAAGTTTATTATGGAAGCAATTGATGAGGCTGGTCATACAGGAAAATTTCAGTTAGCTTTGGATCCAGCTGCATCCGAATTCTATGAAAATGGGAAATACATCGTAGATGGCAAAGCTATTGATGGGAATGCTTTTATCGAGGTTTATGAAGATTTCATTGCCAAATACCCTATAGTTTCTATCGAGGATGCTTTTGATCAGGATGATTGGGTAACGTTTCAAAAATTTACAAAGAGAAATGGCGATAAACTTCAAATTGTAGGAGATGACTTGCTGGTTACCAACGTTAAACGCATTCAGACTGCAATTGATAGAAAGGCATGTAATGCCCTCTTATTAAAGGTTAATCAAATCGGATCTGTAACTGAAAGTATCAATGCTGCTAAACTAAGTCAGGATAATGGTTGGACAGTAATGGTCTCACATCGATCTGGTGAGACAGAAGATCCTTTCATAGCTGATTTAGTCGTAGGATTAAAAACAGGCCAGATTAAAACTGGCGCTCCATGTCGTTCTGAAAGATTAGCGAAATATAACCAATTAATCCGAATTGAGGAACAGTTAGGTGATCAAGCGACATATGCGGGGAAAAAATTCAGACATCTCTAAATGAATCACCCACTTTCCTTCCATATTTTCTTCTCTTTTCTTTTAATTGATAAACAAGAAATAATCTAGAAATTTCTCTTTTTCTCTTCTTTATGATATATAGTAAATGTAATCCTGTAGTAAATTACATATATATATCTTTGGTTAAATGAGACCACTTGGCGAAATAAACCATATTTGGTAAGGAATTCGCCTTAATTTGTCTTTTTAGTTATCAATTCATTGACGTGTGAAATTATGTCAGAAAATAAAAGCGAGAAGTTTATCCTCTGGTTCGATGAGCTCAGAATCGAAGATGTGCCCTTAGTTGGAGGAAAGAATGCCTCCCTGGGTGAAATGTACCATAGTCTCAAAGAAAAAGGAGTTTTAGTTCCTAATGGATTTGCTATAACTGCTGCTGCTTATCGTCATCTTCTTAAAAATGCTGGAATAGAAGATGCAGTTAGGGAAGCATTAGAAGGATTAGATACTCATGATATTCGTAATCTTCAGGAGAGAGGACGGAAAGTAAGAGAGATTATTCGATATGCTAAACTACCTGATGATTTAGATAAGCAAATCAGAGAAGCTTATCACAAACTCTGTGAAGAAATAGGAACCCATGATGCAGATGTGGCAGTTCGTTCCTCTGCTACTGCTGAAGATCTTCCTGATGCCTCTTTCGCAGGCCAACAGGAGACCTATCTTAACATTCGAGGAGAGGAATCGTTGTTATATGCTTGTCGTTCATGTTTTGCGAGTCTTTTCACTAATCGGGCCATAAGCTACAGGGAAGACAAAGGATTTGGACATTTTGATGTTTATCTTTCAATAGGCGTCCAAGTCATGGTTCGTTCGGATGCAGCATCTTCTGGGGTCATTTTCTCAATCGATACCGAATCTGGTTTCAAGGATGCAGTGTATATCACTGGTGCATTTGGTCTTGGTGAAAATGTGGTTCAAGGTGCTGTGAATCCAGATGAGTTTTATGTATTCAAGCCAACACTGAAGGGAGGAAAACGGCCTATCATCGGAAAACGTCTTGGAACAAAAGAAGAAATGATGGTTTACACCTCTGATCAGCGGCGTCCAACCAAAAATGTTGATACACCAGAATCTATGCGAAAATCATTTTGTATCTCTGATGATGAGGTAATCCAACTCGCTAAGTGGGCCACAATAATTGAGGATCATTATGATAAACCTATGGACATTGAATGGGCTAAGAACGGAGATGGTGATTACGAAGGAGATGGTAAGCTATATATTGTTCAAGCACGACCCGAAACTGTTCATTCCCAGAAAGCTGCCAATGTTATAGAAACTTATGTACTAGGAGATAAGGGAAAAGAATTGGTAAGAGGTCAAGCTGTAGGGTCTAAAATAGGACAAGGTAAAGTTAATGTCATAGAAAAATCCTCTCGTATTCATGAATTTAAAAAAGGTGAAGTTCTAGTAACTGATATGACGGATCCTGACTGGGAGCCAATCATGAAGATAGCATCTGCTATCATAACAAATCGTGGAGGGCGTACGTGTCACGCCGCGATTGTTTCTCGAGAACTTGGTATTCCAGCAGTTATTGGGACTGAAAATGCAACAAAAATTTTGAAAGATGGCATGGAGGTCACAGCTTCTTGTGCTGAAGGCCAGGAAGGTATTATCTATGAAGGAATACTTCCTTTCAATGTTGAAAGAATCTTTTTGGATCAAATGCCAGAAACTCGGACAAAGATCATGATGAATGTGGGAATCCCCGAAAAAGCCTTTGATCAAGGTCAAATTCCCAATGATGGAGTAGGTCTAGCTCGAGAAGAATTTATTATTAACTCTTATATTGGGATTCATCCTCTTGCTTTACATCACTATGAGGAACTTAAAGAAAAAGCTGATACTGATGGCGAAATCCGTGAAATTGTCAGAAAGATTGATGAGAGAACAGCTGCTTATGAAAATAAAGAGGAATTCTTTATTGAAAATCTTGCAATGGGAATTGGACGTATCGCTGCTGGATTCTACCCCAACGATGTTGTTGTGCGGTTATCAGACTTTAAAACTAATGAGTATGCCAATTTAATAGGTGGTTCACTTTATGAACCTGATGAATCCAATCCCATGATAGGTTGGCGTGGAGCTTCCCGTTATTACGACCCAAACTTCAAACCAGCTTTTATCATGGAATGTAAAGCCATTAAACGCGTCCGTGATGTAATGGGTCTGAGTAATGTCATTACCATGATTCCATTTTGCCGTACAGTTGAAGAAGGACGAAAAGTAATCGCTGCAATGGCTGAAGCAGGTCTTAAACAAGGTGAGAATGGGCTAGAAGTCTATGTCATGGCTGAGATCCCTTCAAATGTGATTGAAGCTGATGGATTCGCAGAAGTTTTTGATGGATTCTCAATTGGGAGTAATGATCTTACACAACTAGCTCTTGGCCTTGATCGAGACTCAGAACTAGTTGCACATATTTATGATGAACGAGATACATCAGTAAAGAGGCTTGTAAAGTCTGTCATCGAAACAGCTAAAGCAAAAGGTAGAAAAATCGGTATTTGTGGACAAGCTCCCAGTGATTTTCCCGAATTTGCAACTTTTCTTGTTGAGTGTGGAATCGATTCTATGAGCTTAAATCCTGATACTGTTGTTAAAACAAAACTCGATATTGCGAAAAAAGAACAGGAATTAGGTATTAAACCATAATTCCTCTCATTTCTATTTTTTTCATTGGTAAATTATTATCTAATTATTGGTTTCTTTCTGTATTTTATCGTATTGAATTAGTCTTAAGCACTCAATGCAAGTATACCCTAAACAATGTGTCTCTGAGATTTTTAATAGTTTTTCAGATTGTGTAATTGCATTTGTAGGGCATATCCTAATCAATTTCTCTGCAAGTCCCTTTGATTCAAGATTAATCAGATGGCTAATGTCCCCAATGTTATTTTTATGAGAGGATGTTTTAGTAAAGGGCCAATATTTTTCACGTGAAAATAAACGGCCTAAGAAATCGATATCTAGAGCTAATAAGATGAAGAGGACAAGAAGAATTAAGATGAAAGATAGAAATAAAAGCTGAGTTGGTATCATTATTAGTCACTCTAAGTAAAGAAGGAATTCGGGATCAAATAACAATAAAATTATTGATTGTAAAGAACTTGGGCACATAGAAAGGCTTTCTACTACCCCAGTCATGTTTATCATTTGAGGAGAAATAAAGTTGAAATATCTAACTTGATCATCTAGAATATCTAGAGTTAAGTGGCTTTCACCAAGAGTAGTTGTAAAGGAGGTTGTTGCTTCACCATTTAAAGAATTTAAGGTTCCTTGAGGGGAAATAGAATAGCCCTTAAATAAATGTGAAATCTGATTCAAACTTAGAATTAATTCGGTATAACTCACTCGTAATACATTTAGTAGATTATTTTCGGTTGTATAAGTGTATTTTAGGAACATCTGAGCTGAATGTCTTGTAGGAAAAGATGATGGGATAGTTTGAGAAGTTACTGTTCCTAAAGTTCGTATCATTGGGCCAGTAATTCCTGTTTTCTTTATCATGTTCAAGGAAAGATTTTCCACTTCTTCAAGGGTATTTTTTAGGGGTGTTTTTTTCTCAATGATATTAGCAATTTTCCAAGCATTTTTTTGTTGAATAATTACGATTTTTCGGATTTCTGGAATCTTGGTGAGAGTTATTGGGTGGAGTATAGTTTCTGGACGTATTAATCCTAGTGGATATTTTTTCTCCCATATCAGTTCAAAAATATACCAAAATGAATTATAACTTTCAAGAGCTAGTCTCGATGCTTTGAAGTTATTTAAAAAGCGAAAAATCCAATAGTAAGTATAGAAATAGATAGAAGCTCGTTCAATATTTAGTAACAGTCCTCTAAATCGTCTTATATCATCCGAAACTATCGTGCCTGCGATTAATTCGATAGTCTCAGATAGATGGACTTGATGCGAAATTGCATTCAATAGATTCTCCCTTTCGAGGAGGAAAAACAATCTAGAAAGTGGTATATCTTTCATGATTTTTTGTTTATCACGTTTGATCCGTATGTACTTACCTAAATCGTTGGTGGTTACTGTGGACAAAAGATTCGAGAATATATCAGTAGTAGTATGGACGAAGGGTGGTTTTTTTGCAATTTTTGCTTCATTTTTGTCCATTTTATCCCCATTGAGCTATCATTCTTTCTCGAAATAAATAATAACTGTATTCTTCAAGTCGAGAATTAATTGTCATGAACATTCCACGGAGGCGGACAGTGTGGGGTTTCGCCCTGAAAAAATGAGTATCGCCAAAATCAGTGTTAAAAAAGATCTAGCAAGACAGTTTCTTAATCAGGTATGTACTAAATACGAATTAGATATAATAGACTTGGTAAGGGTTGCTCAGTCTGAACCACTAGCATTAACCGATGTAGAATCCCAAACTATTGACTTACGGGCTGAATTTACACAAATGGTCGAGCTTCTAGATGGGATAGGTCTAAAGTCCAAGGGAAAAATGAATATTGAAAACCTATCATTGACAGAGCTCAATGAAAAAGGAAAATCTCTTCTAGAAAAAGCTCAACCATTGAAAAAGGAATTAGATTTAATAAATACCCTTGGAGAGGAAATCTCAAATTACGAAAGGATTATCAATTCTTTAGAAGATATTAAAAATCTGGAAATCCAAAATATTCAGGATTTAGGTGAGGGAAGTCATTTTTATGCTGTACTCGGCTTTTTAAAAGGGATTAATCAATATCGTCTCGAAATGGCGCTTGACCAACTCACTGGGGGGGATTTTATCTTCAATCCTGTTGCTTCAAAGAAAGCAAAGGTTATTTGTCTAGTTGGAGTAATGAAATCTCATCAAGCAGCTCTTAATCGACTACTAAGTGGATTAGGATTTGAGGAGGTCACTTTTCCCAAAGAAATTCAAGGCACCCCCCTAGAAGCTATAGAACAAGCAAAAAGTGAGTTTGGTAAACGCAAGCAAGAAATTAAAATCCTTCAACAGAACATAAAAGAATTAGTGGATGAACATGAATTATCTATCCGTGCGATGGAAGAACAACTATCATTAGAAGAAAAACGATTGAAACTTCTCCGACGAACACAATTTCGAAGACAAAATCATATTATCTGGGCTTGGCTGCCTTCAAAGAGGAAAAAGAAATTTTTCAAAGCAGTTGAAAAATTTAATTCTTCAACGACTGTAGAGATAATTGAACCAAAGCTTGAAAGTAGTGAATTTCCCACGAAAGTACGAAACAACATCTATTCACGTTCTTTTGAGGGTCTTGTCTATGGCTTTGGTGTCCCTGGATACAAAGAATGGGATCCTACTAAATTCCTGAGTATTTTGATTCCAATCTTTTTTGGTATTATGTTTGGAGATGTTATTGATGGATTAGTGGTTTTTCTTCTAGGGTTATATGGTTTATCCTTGAATTCTAAGAAATATTCGAAAAATGACATGCTTGCTGAGCTTCAAACTTATTTCGACAAGGGAGGACCCGTTTTAGTTACACTTGGATCTACAGCAATAATATTTGGTTTTCTGTTTGGTAACTACCGTGGGCTGGGAGGTCATCACGCCTTAGAAGTTGGTTTCCCTATTCTATGGTTCTCCCCAGAAATAGAGGGAGGTCAGTTTGCACTATTAGAACTGGCTATTTTTATAGGAGCAATAGTTATAGGATCCGCCCTAGTTATTCAATTCTTAGGAGCGTGGAGCCATGATAAAAATGAAGCGATTTTCCTTCCAGGAATGTTTTTCCTTTTTTATGTGGGTTTGATATTTCTAGTTTTTACATTTGGTCCAAATCCAACTCTCTGGTTAAGTGCTACAGAGGGGAAGTTTGATTTGAGAGCTTTACAAACAATCGCACATTATCAAGAAGAAGTAATGCATCATCACCATGTTGATTTTACTAGCCCCATAGGGACGGTTTTAGAAAGTTTACATGCAACAGAGTGGGGAATCCCAGTCTTTGCAATTCCTGGACTTAACATCAGTTATCCACTCGCATTAGTAGTGTTTCCTCTGGTTTTATCATCTATTTACCATTTCAGACATGGTATGGATGGAATTGGTGAATTACTAGATTACCTAATTACGATGATTTCAAATACAATCTCTTTTGCTAGGATTTTCGCCTATACTATGGTACATGGGTCACTTTCCCTTGTATTCATTCAACTATTTTCTGGTAACGCTCATAATCTTGTTGAATATCTCCCTGGTATGATTTTAGGTGGATTTGTAGTAATTCCCCTTGAATTGTTAGTTTCATTTTTACAGTCTTTACGACTTTGTTGGGTCGAATTCTTTTCTAAAATACACTTTCAAGGTTCTGGATATATATTTCAACCATTTAAAGAAAACCGCGTTTTCACAACATCAGGAAAATAAAATTGTTTTAAAAATAAATCGTGTTAATAAGATTGAGACGATGTAAATGAAACTTGGGCAAGTATCTGAAGCAAAGACCTATTCTTTTGTCAATACTCGGATTAAGGCCCGCAAAGGACAATTATTGGCTGCAGCAGATTATGAACGTCTACTATCTGGATCATTAGCGGAAGGATTAACGTTCCTTCAAGACACTCCCCGTTATCAAGAAGCTTTTGAAAACATAGATCCAGATTCAAAAGATTTTATAAAAGAAATAGAAAGGATTCTTTACAAAAATTTCCATACAGAGATATTTGTCTTAGTAAAGGACATTTCCCAGAAACCTCAATCTTTAATAAAGTTTTATCTGAAAAAATCATATGTTAATGCTCTTAAACACATTATACGGCAGATTCATGCAAAAGAATCCGAATCATTGGAGGAGGAATACTTTGTTGCAACTTCAGAAGAGAAAACAGAGCTAACAATTATTTCAAAAGCTGAAAGTATGGAAGAATTAATAAAAAAGTTACAGACCCCGTGGGTTATAGAGGCTCTGAATTCGATATTAAATGAATATCAAAAACAACGAGATATCTTATTGTTAGAAAATACTTTGGATCACTTTTTCTACCGTCAATTATGGGATGTTATGATTCCACTCCAGAGTAAGAGGGATCGTGAGGTAACACAGAAGATTATAGGGATGGAAATCGATTTAATCAACATTAATCTTATCTTACGAGGGAAACTGCTTAACTACCCCCCTAAAGAGATTAGAACGCAAATTATTCCTATTAATCATAAACTAGGCTCTACATTATCCCAAGCTTTAAAGGCTTATACCTTTACCGAAGCTATTGAAACTTTCCAAACCACCACATATGCAGATCTGATTCAAACAATTTACCGTGAATACAGAGCGAAAGAAAAATCTA
>JBHLPG010000023.1:0-28479 GCA_048939725.1 Promethearchaeota archaeon
AAAGAGAGAAAATAAGCCTTTTTCTTCTTTCCTTTGTGAAACCAGGAAGATTTGCCATTTTACAAGCATAAATTTAGATCAAATTTGTAAAGAACATTCTTCGCTCTAAACGGAAGATTTTGTACAATCATTACTGCTGGTATAAAAAAAATGGTAATAAAAAAGAACCAGGTCTCTAAATACCATCCTAAATGCCAATCTTTCTCTTTTCCAAAATATGAGGGTTTAACAGTACTATAATAGACATATATCCAAATAACAATGGTGTAGATATAAGAAATTAGCAGAACAAACAAGGAATCAGTTATAAACTTACCAAGCCACTCAAATGACAATAACCAATCAAACAAGCCATAAAGATTCCATTCATTGAATTGGCTTGATTCAAAGAACCCTAACTGTACAGTTGATAGAAACATGAAAATTCCTAGTGCGACTATAAACGTGTAAAGAAGGAAGATTAGAAGTGAGATCACACCATAAGCTTCTAACGAGTTCCTAATGGACTTCTCTTCAGTGTTTTCTATCTTTTTCATCTCAAGATTCAACTAAGATATTTAATTTATTAAGGTATTATAAACGATTCTTTGTATATTCAACCAATCCTCCAGCTTTAAAGATTTCTAGTGCCTGACTATCGAGTTTAGGAAAAAGAAATTCTTTATCTTGGAGTTTGATGATACCTATGTCGAAATCTACAGAAATTGTTGTGCTTTTCAAAGCATATCTATTTCGGATGACATAATCTGAGCAATCGAAAGAGATTAATAGAGGGAGGGCCTGATTAATGGCATTTCGGTAAAAAATACGAGCAAAAGATTTGGCAATGATACAACTTACACCTGCTTTTACCAAACAGATGACGGCTTGCTCACGACTACTCCCACAACCAAAGTTCTTTCCCGCGACAATAATGTCACCCTTGGTTACCTCCTTTGCAAAATTCGGATTATAGTCTTCCATGGCGTGTTCGGCCATTTGTTCTGGAGTCAAAGGTTCATAGGTATATTTACCTGGGAATATGACGTCAGTATTAATGTCATCATCAGGGAATATCCACATTTTACCTGTAAATTTCACTTTCAAATCTCCTCATTAGTGATATATCCAGCAAGCGCTGATTTGGCAACGACAGCGGGATTGGCTAAGTAGATTTCAGCATCTCTTGTTCCCATTCTCCCTTTAAAATTACGATTTGCTGTAGAAATAGCTTTCTCTCCTGGTGCTAGTGTTCCTCCATATTCACCTAGGCAAGGGCCGCAAGCGGGGACTCCAATTTGGCCTTCAGCATCCACAAGGATCTCCATAATCCCCTCTTTTATCGCTTGGTTAAGGATGCCTCTTGATGCAGGATATACAAGTAACCGAGTATTCGGATTGATCTTTCTTCCTTTCAAAATTTCAGCTGCAATCCGAAGATCTTCGATCCTTCCATTAGTGCAAGTTCCAAGAAGTGCAACATCAATTTCGATTCTCGGTAATTCATCAACTGGAATTACATTATCGACTTTATGAGGTTGGGCTATCCGTGGGGTCAAAGCTGAAAGGTCAAAGCTGAGTTCTTGTTCATAATTTGCATCCTCATCTGCTGTTAATCCCTTATCGGTAATATTGAATTGTTTATTCCAATCTTCGGTCACACTGTCAACAGGGAAGATGCCAGCTTTCGCTCCAGCCTCAGCTGACATATTGCTGATGGTCATCCTATCACTAATAGTCATTTCTTCTACAGCTTTACCATAAAATTCAATAGACTTGTAAGTCGCCCCATCTGCAGAAATTCTTCCAATTATATCTAAAATAACGTCTTTAGCATAAACATATTTTGGTAAATGCTCTTCAAAGGTAATTTTTACTGTTTCAGGAACCTTAAGCCATGTTTCCCCAATTGCCCAGACCGATGCTGTCTCAGTACGGCCTATTGGAATACCAGCTGCACCAAAAGCCCCATGAGTTGTTGTATGAGAATCAGATCCAAGAATAACTACATTTGGAGGGACTAGACCTTCCTCTGGTAGGACCTGATGACAAATCCCAGTCCCACAATCGTAAAAATGTTTTATTCCTTGTTTTTTTACAAATTCTCTTATTATTTTATGATTCTCTGCTTTTTTAAAGTCAGGTGGAGGAACAGCGTGATCTAAATCAATGAAAATTTTATTTGGATCCCAGACTTTGCCATTAGATCCAGTTATTTGATAAAACGTCTTTGAGATGGCAGCGGAATTGTCATGACTTAGAATCATATGAGGAGAAACAAAAACAATCTCATTCTCAGCTACTCCTTTCTCTCCTTTCCCTGCAGCTCGTGCAAGGATTTTTTGAATCAGCGTTTGGCCAGTCATCTCTTGTTTCCTCTTGAATTTAGATGTAGTAAGAGGAGTTAAATTCTTTGTTGTTAACAGATATCTGGCAAAAACAAAGCTTGGGGCTTAATAAGGTTATGAATTTTAAAAATAAAACCCCTAAGAAGATTTTTCATCAAGAAATCAATCGTCGAGATATATAATCATCTAATTTTTTGCTTCGGGGAATTCGAGTTGCATAAGCATCCATATTACATTGAGTGCATCTCAAACGAAGTGTACCATGATTAATAGTAGCCCTAATGGTGTGAGTATGACACCATGGACAGATTAATTCTAATTCAGCCTTGTGCTGAAGATCAACATCTTCTTTGATGTCTAAAGTCACTCTTGTAACATCCTTATAATCTTAGGACGAATTCCTCTTCTCAAATCACTTTTTAGAGTATTTGAGTTTATATTCAAAATGGTCTATTGATCTCTTCCTATATAACAATATTGTTATGGGAATGTAATTCAGTAATAAATTAAGCTATAGAATTTTAATAATTTATAATTATGCTGTGATTGCGTTTCAAAAGGTGTATGGACCGATGGGTAAGTCAATCATCGAAAAAATAATTGTAAATCACACCACAGAGGATGTCATGCCAGGTAACATCGTTTGGATGGAAATAGATGTTCGTTCAGCCCGAGATTTTGGTGGAGCGAACGTTGTTAAAAATTTGGAAAAGTATTATCCAAATGAGCAACAAATTGCAGATCCTATGAAGACATTTTTTACATTTGATTGTGTTGTACCTGCAAAGACGATTGGTTATGCGGAGAACCAACATATTGCTAGAGTCTTTGCTCGGGAAAATTTACCTCTAGAACATCTCTATGATGTTGATGCAGGTATTGGTTCTCATGTAATGATTGAAAAAGGGATAGCTATTCCTGGTTCCACTGTTGTCGGAACAGATTCACATTTAAATATTCTTGGGGCTATTGGTTCCTTTGGACAAGGTATGGGTGATCAGGATATTGCTTTTACATTTAAAACAGGGAAAGCATGGTTTGAAGTCCCAGAATCAATACAAATAACAATTAATGGGACTCCTGCGCCTAATTCCTCTGCAAAAGATGTAACACTAGGGGTTATTCAACAAATTGGTTCCAAAAGAGCTTTAGGAAAGGCTATAGAGTTTTATGGGAGTACTGTTGAGTCTCTAGACCTAGCGGGAAGAATTACTCTCGCATCTATGGTGACTGAGATGGGTGGAATAATTGGCCTAATTCCCCCAAATGATCAGGTTGTACAGTTCTGTAAAGAACGAAGTGGCCTTGAATTCCCTGTATACGAATCAGATCCAGATGTAGAGTACTTTGAAAGATTAGAATTCGATTTCTCAGATTTAGAACCTTTAATAGCTTTACCACCATCACCAGCAAACGTTAAACCCGTAACTGAGGTCACTGGAACACCTGTTGACTCCGTAGTTGTCGCTAGTTGTACTAATGGCCGATATGAAGATATTCTGATAGTGGCTAAAATGCTCAAAAATAAAAAGGTTCATCCTAGTGTGATGATGAAGATTGTCCCAGCAACGAAAGAAGTTTATGGACAGCTATTGAAGGATGGTCTAATCAGCATTCTATATGAAGCTGGTGCTATCATTACAAACCCTGGGTGTGGTGGTTGCGCAGCAGGTCAAATTGGAATGACAGGGAAGGGAGAGGTACAAATTTCTACTGGTAATCGTAATTTTGCAGGTAAACAAGGAGCTGGTGATACATATTTGGCTTCTCCAGCAACTGCGACTGCAGCAGCTTTAACAGGTGAAATTTCAGTCCCTGAACTATAAGAAAGAAGTAATTGAGGTATTCGAATGAAACCAACCATATTAGAAGGAAAAGCAATCGTAATAAAGGATAGTACCGGAAAAGCGATAGATGATATCGATACCGATATGATTTTTCATAATAAGCATTTACACATTACTGATATTGATGAAATGGGACAGTATGCTTTTGGAAATCTACAAGGTTGGGAAGCATTCTCTAAAAATGCGAGGTCAGGAGATATTTTAGTTGTTGGGAAGAATTTTGGCGCTGGAAGTAGTAGACAACAAGCTGTAGATTGTTTTCGAGCTTTGGGTATTCAAATGATTATAGGTGAGTCTTTTGGGGCGATTTACAAACGTAATGCCATTAATTCGGGTATGCCTCTAATGACTGCCCCAGAGATCATGAATGAGGACATCAAATCGAGTGATAAAATCCAAGTTAACTTAAAAACGGGCGAAATAGTGAATATTACAAACAATCAGTCATTAAAAACTGGTCTCCCACTATCCAAAGTTCAATTAGATATCTATCAGGCAGGAACTCTATTTGATTATGGAAGAACGCTTGAGTAATGAATATTATGCAATTAAAAGGAAATTAATGGGGATTTTCTGAAGTTTTGCTTACTGCGTCCAAAAATTGCTCCATAAGCTCCTTGGGATTTTCAGATTGTTCAAGTACAGTTGATACTACAATAAGATCTGATCCTGCTTTCATCAAGTCCTCAACTTGAGCTTTTGTACGAATACCTCCACCAGTAATTAAGGTAGCATTCTTATCTTTAGAAAATGCTTTCACTCTGCTTACTAAATCCAATCTTCCTGCTATAGAGGCGCCAAATCGTCCTGATCCTGCTTCAAGATAAATCATTGACCAGTAATCCCTCCATTTATTGGTTATTTCTTCGAGAGCTTCCTCATCAGATAATTCTTTTGCGTGGAGCCTTTTTCCGACTGATGAATGTGGGCTAAGCACCATGTACCCATACTTACGGTCAATTGGCCAATGTTTTCCCAAAGGTTTGCGGCACCATTTCATTAACCAGTGATATTTTTTGCCTAGCTTGACTACAACTTTGATCCGAAATCGATATGTATTGAGAAGGGTTGGCATTTGAATATAGTCTGCTAAAGAAGAGATCTGTAAAGGATGACCTGGGAATATCACCACAGGGGGAAAGTTAATAGGAAGCTGGTGGAGTCTCTTTAAATAGCGATGTACTCCTCTGTAAATCTCGGAGCTATCCCCTACCCAGATTTCTAGGGGAAATTTTGTCGGATCTTCACATTCCGTTAAAATTTCTTTTAGAGCCTGAAACGTACGTTCTGTTGCTTCCCCTTTATTGGGATCAATCAGAATCGCAAGCTTTGTAACTTTCAACAACTCCACTTAAACAAATTAAAGCATTAAAACTGAATTAACTAATAATTTGTGTGTTTCATGCCTAAATATCATCAATCATGGTTATTAATCTGAATTACACTCCTCCTTATTAAATAATAAAATACTTACTTATCTTACAAGTCGTTCGTTTCCATCCATAAAATGGTAAATGTGGTACCACGTGTCTAGAAATATTGATTACCATATTCATACATCATTTTCTGACGGTTTTTTCAGCCCTCAAGACATGATTCAAGCTGCTGCGAACAGGGGAATCGAAGAGATTTGCATCACTGACCATTATTCAATTTGGAAACCTGCGCTTTCAGACGTGGATTTCGAAGACTATTTTTCCTCTCTTGACGATCTACGGAGTAAAAAATCATTAGGTCCAAAGATCTTTATAGGTATAGAAGTAGATCTCTCCTCAATTGAATTTCTAGATCCATTGCGAGATTTTCAATGGGATCTCGTATTATTTGAGTATGTATTTGCTGAATCATCCTGGGAGAAAAAATTTCAACAATTATTAACCTTCAAAAAGAAAAATCCTCATTTGAACGTTGGGTTAGCTCATACACGGTTAACACGTGTCTCAGAGTCGAGTCTAGATTATGTGTTAAGTAGTATTCGCGAATATGAAATTATTGTTGAACTAAATACTGGTTATGGAAATTATATGGATCAGTGGTTCAATTACCTTGATGAAGAATACTGGTTCTCCATAGGGTCCGATGCACATCACAAAGATAGCCTAGGCAATTCTGTATTAGCCATAAATCATCTGAAAAAAAGGAACATTCCCTTAAATCGGATAATATCATTATAAAGTAAAAGCATTAATAGATAGAAGTAAGTGAGAATATGTCTATTCTACTGGATTTAGAAACAATTCTTCCTGAATTTTCGGATCAAATGCAGCAGAATTTAAAATTTATCTACTCCCTCTCTCTTCTTCCAAAGCCAAAAGTTGCTTTTCATGGTGCAGATGCAGATGGAATTGTATCAGCAGTTATTCTAAGAACTTTGAAAGAATTCCAACAAGCTATTTTTATTCCACTAGAATATGCAGAGATCCGTCATACGAAATTTGGTTCGTTTTTAAAAGCACTAAACTGGCATGCAATTGTGGATCTCCCTCCATTTAATTCTTCATTAATTAATCTTTATTGTGACCATCATCTATCAAATAAATCCTTAACTAAGGATGCAAAAGTGATTCTCTTTGACGAAAACGCTCCTAGCGCTGCTTATTTACTTTCAAACTATTTTGGAGACCAAATTCCACGATTCTTAAGAATTTTAGCTGATCTTACGATAATTACTGATACAGCTAGTTTTACTATTCCTCCTCCAGAAATAATGCCTTCAAATTTTGATGATACAACACGTCAAGAACAAGCATGGTTATTAAACGATATCTGTCGCACTCCTGAGTCGACAGAAGAAGTTCTTTCACTTTTTCAAGATTTTACAAATCAAAAATTAAATATTTTTTCGAATAAGATATATTCCAAGAAAATTTTAAATCTAAGAACCTTCAGGAAGGAAAGTATTAGTATAGGAGATCAAATTGAATTAGCGGATGTCCTTGTTATAATCCATGGGAAAAAAAGGATCATGACGTCAGCCCTAGTAAATAGGCTATTTGAGAGAGGGGTAAAGATAACATGTATATTATTTCCAGGAAAACAATTTACTGGAATTTCTTTAAGGGTAAACTCTCAAATTTCTCCATCAGAATTAGAAAACTATCGTGTTGATAAATTAGCAGCAGAATTCACAGGTGGAGGTCATCCTAGAGCTGCAGGTGGTCGAGGGACTACATTGAAAACAACAAAGAAATCTATCGTTACATGGATTAAGGAGCGTGGATTTTCTCACAGAGAATGTGATCTGCGAAAATAATGAGTGTGGAAATATTAACTAATAGATGGTTGTACTTCAGCTTTTTCTTTAATCCCTATTAGTTTTTCCACTTCTGACAATCTTGTGAAGAACCATGAGTAACCGAGAACCATAAGACCAGAAAAAGCACATGTCAAAAAAACCAAGTTCAGATTAATAAATTCTGCGATAATCCCTGAAAAAATCATTGTTACGGGAGCTGTAATTTGAGCTAGTGTCCTTCTAACAGCATAAACTCGGCCTAGTATGCCTGGAGGAACTGTACTGGCCCAAATCGCCTCACTAGAGACATTAGCAACTGGTAGGGTAAAACCAGCCATAAATAACCCGATGGCAATTAATATAAAATATCCAATAGGGGCTGCAACTAGTATAACAAACCCAATATATCCGATGAACAAACCTAAAGCCACGCCCCTTGCATGATTCTCAAATCCTTTCCAAGTTGACATCACAGTTGAACCAATAAGCATTCCTGCTTGTTGAGCGGTAAAGAGAAAGGCCAATTGAGCAGCGCCACCAAGATGAATAACAGTAACAAAAAGAGGAAGCTGAGTATAAAAAGGAGTCATGAAGAAGTTAGCTCCAGCAAAGACGAATAAAAGAGCAAATAAACCAGGGGTATCTCGAATAAATTTCAAACCTTCTGTAAATTCCGTTCTAAATGAATATTTTTCTTTTTTATCTGAAATTTTCCTTGTAACTTCAGGAATAAAGATTAATACTGTTGGAAGAATAGCAATAAGAAATGTTATTACATCTAACCATAATATGGTTTTTAGTGGAATTAATAATACCTCTAATGTATAAGCTCCTATAATTGGTCCAGCAATACCTCCAATTATGCCATTTACTAGATAATTGATGCCATTGATCCTACTCAATTGATTTTTTGGAACCATTATGGGCAGGAGAGTGTCAACAGCTGAGGTATGGAAAGCCCCAAATAAAGCTCGAATAGTGTTAAGGAAGAGAAGGATCGCGACTAGTTCTAACGGGCTGAAAATATCTATTACAAAGCAACCAATCAGAATAATTGTGAAGAAAGCTTGCATAAAATCCACAAAAGCAATTACCTTCTTTCTACTCCAGCGATCTATGAAAACCCCAGCAATAGGCGTTGCGATTATAAAAGGAGCGAAATTTAAAAATGCAGCTAATCCTAATACGAAAGTACTACCCGTTGTAACCGTTAAAAACCAGATTATGCTAAAACCCACAACGTTCGATCCGAACATAGAGATCCATTGACCAACCAAGAAAATTAAGTAGCCACGAAGATTCTTAGTTTTTTCAGCCTCTTTGTTAATTTCTGTCATATTGAGCCCAAAATCAATCTTATTCGTCAAAAAGTGTTAGTTTTAATGGATCGTTTAAAGGAACACGATATTGGCAAAACCTCAAAGATCTTAATCGACTCTTGTTTTACAAGATTTAAACAAAAGTCGCTTTATTACTGGTTCGGAAAATAACAAGAACAGAGGAGATTAAAATTCCAAAAAGAACCATTAATAAGCTTACATGTTCAAATTGATATCCTTGGGAAATTAATCCAACTAAATCCATGTAATAAAGAGGTGAAAGGTATCTTAGAGGCATGAGTGGTTCACTGAAGTACGGTAAAGTAACTAAAATAATTGTCAAGGCACCCAAAATATAAATAATCTTTTTTCGATAATCTGGTGTAGGGAGAAGCAAGCTAACTGCAATAAGAAAACATAACATTGCTCCATAAGTAAATGGAATAATGATTAGAGCAAATAATTGCTCGAAGATTTTAGAGTCAATTTCAAGAAAAAACTCGCCTAAGATGATAAATAACAACGTCATAGTACTTAAAATAGTCAATTCGACAAATACCGTGATTATACGAGGAAAGATTATGTTTCTTGGTTTAGTTGGTGTTCCAAGGACTAAGTCGATAGTTTTATCCTGTCTATCTCGATCTACTATCCTTCCAGCCTCAATTATAATAAATGGAAAAAAATATAACCAAGTATAACCATAGAATTGGGGGTAAATAGGGCCAAGAGGGTCATTAAGTATTTTATCCATTGAATTCCGGACTATGGCTTTAGCAAAGGGATTATTACGATATATTTGGGCCATTTCAGCAAATCCTCCCTCACCTGTAGGATATCCAACTAGTATCGAGACTGCAGCAAAAAAACAAAGAACAAAGAAGATTATGAAAATCGTCCTATCTGCTACCCATTGTTCTGCTGAAATCGGCGAGATTTTTTGAATTAATTGTTTAATATAGTCCTTTAGGGTGAATTTCTCACTGATGCTTATGAATTTTAATTGAACATCACAACTAATTTTCTTGCGAAAAATCTGATTTTGATCAATTTGTAAAGGTAATAGGTCTTTTGATAAAAAAATTAACATTCCAAATGTTAATAAAAAAATTGAAGTTATTAGTGGAAAGAAATTATCAAATTTAAGAGCCTCTCCATTCATAAGAATCGGTGTAAGGTTAGTATAATGAAGAATGTTCAGATACTTCAGATCCTCATAATTTGGATTCATATTCACTATCATTGTAAGGAGAAACGACAAGAGGAATATTATAAAGGCTATTCCGCGACCAATATCACTCCTTAATGTGGTTGAGGTTACACAGAATGAAACTGAATAGAAAATTATTCCCGAAATCCAGAGTAAAATAAAACCAGAAAAAACCCTTCCATAATTGATGCTTGTTCCCAATAAATCGTAACTAATGGGAATTAAAATGTAAACTAGTAGTGTGAGAAACGTAAGAAGAAGGAGGTGAGAAATCAAATGACGTAAGATCAGCTTTGCTTTTCGATGGGGACTTGACATAAAAATGTCAGCCATTCCAGATTTAACTTCATCCGCTGTCCCTGCTCCTCCCAACCATATACCAGCTATAGGATAGACATTGGCCATATAGGCAATAAAGTACAGAAAAATAAAATAAAGAAAAAAATCAGAATTCTCTGAGTCGAGATTTGTAATCAGCTCTCCCCATATGGACTTAACAAAGGCTGTGTCTGCTAATCCTAACATTGCTTGGACACCTTCTTCACCTGGAAATGTCCAAAATGTAATCAAAGCTCCGATAAAGCCTATTATAAATATAAGGGTGTATGTAAGCCACTGTTGTCTAAGAATCAAGCGAAAACTGCTAGTCCACATCTGAAACAAGGGATTAATCCTCCTTATAATACTGTAGGAAGTAATCCTCTAAATTTGGTTCAGGAATAATAACATTCTGGATATTATGACCACTTAACGATTGAAATAGATCAGAAAAATTAAGTTGAGCTGATTTCAGGTATATAGAGTATCGTTGTCCCTTTCCATTTGTTTGAATCTTCTCGAAATGACTAATAAGAGGTATTTGGCCTAGAAGGGAATCAATAGATTCTTCCATGGTAAGAATTACTCTTTGTTGTACCTGCTGACTAAGGTGGTCAATATGATCCTGACTTACAAGGAATCCTTCCTTAATAATTGCAACTTCGTCACAGATCTTTTGAACTTCTGCTAGATTGTGAGAAGAGAAGAAAACGGTCTTTCCACGATCTCGAAACTCTTTTAACACATTATACAAACGCTGCTGCATTAATGGATCTAGTCCACTGGATGGTTCGTCAAGAATAAGTAGATCAGGGTCATGCATTAAAGCCTGAATTAACCCAACTTTCTGTTTATTCCCTTTGCTTAGCTGACTGACATTTCTTGATTCATCAAGTTCAAATGTATTTACCAACGTATTCCTGAGAATAGCTGGGCGATTTCTTAGAGAAGCAAAATAATCTAATATACCTCTTACGGTGAAATGCTTGTATAAATCGAATTCACCAGGTAAATAGCCTATTTTTTCTTTAAACTCAATTAGAGAATTCCAGTTATCTATCTCATGGCCAAAAACCTTTATTGTACCTTTTGTTGGTTTGAGAATTCCAAGAAGACAGCGGATGGTTGTTGTTTTTCCAGATCCATTGGGACCTAAGAAGCCTGAAATAGTTCCTGGATCGATCATGATACTTAAGTTTTCAATTCCCCTTTGTTTTCCGTAGAATTTGGTTAATTCGACTAGTTCTATTGTTGGTTCCAGTTGCAACACCCTTTATCTGGTGATATTTCACAAAAAATTATTCCGAAAGGCTACTCATCATCTGAAACCAACAATTATTAACTCAAATAAAAAAGTTTTCCATTGTGAACATTTGGAATAAATTTCCTTTAGTTTAAGGAAATTAATTTAAAAGTTTTTCATATTAAAAATTGAAGCGATTTCTCTTTGGGAAGATCATTCCTACTTGTTTTCGGTACTCAGAGTATTCTATCCCGAACTCTTTCTCCAGAATGTATTTCTCTTCAATAACTGCCTGAAATACAACTAGTATCAATATAAGAGGGAAGATTAACATACAATTAATTGCCCCCCATATCATAAACCAACCCAAAAGGCTCAAAATGCCTGTTACATATTGAGGATGTCTTACCCAGCCATATGGCCCTGATTTAATAATAGAGGTTACAGGATCTAAAGTCGTTGTTGTGCCTTTTGTTCTAAGATATACCGCAGCGTAAACCCTTCCAATAATTCCGAATATCATTATCGGAATACCTAAAAGATAATTAAAAATATTATTTACGATTCGTGGTTGACTTAAAAAGACAAGAAAAAAGGAAACAATACCAAAAAAAGCCCCAGTAAAGACAAAGCTATTTCTGATTATTTTATGTTCGAATTTGCTATATCTTACCAAAAAAAAAGAAGTTGCCATGATTCCAATTAACAAAAAAACATATCCGATCCAAATTAAGCTTTCTAATGCCTCTAAATTTGTCAATGGCTAAATTCACCCAAATTCTGAATAATATCAATAAAATTCAGTTAAGATAATTTAAAACTAATAAAGATAAAAAAAGAGAAAAAAAAAGAGAAAAAGAGGAAATTAAGAGTAACTATTTCCTTTTTCGACGAAGTATTATAGGTACTAAAGCAACCATCGCTAAAGCAATGAGGAATCCAGAAGTTGCTCCTTCCTTTGTCTTTGTTTTAGTTTTCGTAGGCTCTGTAGCCTCGGTTGCACTTGTGGCTGTGGTTTCTGTGGGAAGTGTATAGTGACCTGGGCATTCACGCACGCCATCACCATCGACGTCGATATAACCAGCGTCTTCGAGAATCTGTTTTGCTGTTGCAATATTGTATGGATATTTTTCTATGTTGGGATTAAACCAGTGTGGGTAGTATACCTCGGGAATCCATGAGTAAGTGGCATAGCCATAACCTCCACGAGCAAAGTCAACACAAGCGTCCCTGTCGATAGCATAAGCTATTGCTCTTCGAACATTTACGTCATCAAGAGGTTTAATCGCGGTATTAAATGTGATTTTATACAACCACTCTGAAGGATATTCTGCTACTTTCAACATATTATACTCTGAAGCTCCAGCCTTAATATCATCCATAATATCAATAGCATAGGATTCATAGCGTTCCGTGTCATATATACCTGATTGCATACCGAGTAATCTACTGTCTGAACCTCCACCAACATAAATGGTAACGTTCTCAATTCGAGGGTAGTCACCAACAGGTAAGGGGTTATTCTCGGTGATATTAGGCATGGTTGGACCACCAGTAAACCAGTAGTCATCAAATTTCTCGAAAGTCCAAGATTGATCTTCGACTCCTCTGACATACTTGTAGGGCCCACAGCCAATTTTATCAGCAGTATTCGCAACCAAATCAAAGTCTGGATCGTCATAGTCTTGGCCTTCCCAAGCAGCTTTTGGTAATATCCACATATCTGCCAATCCAATGTCATACTCAGCAAATGCATATGGTTCAATGAAATTAACAACAATAACATTGCCATCAATGGTCACATTATCAACTTTCTCTGCACCGCCATATCTTGGGCTTGCTTTGGCAGCCATAGTAAATTCAATGCTGTGTTTCACGTCATCAGGAGTAACATCAGTGCCGTCATGGAATTTCACACCTGATCTCAAGGTGAAATTTACTTGCATTGCATCAGCTGATTTTTCCCATTCTTCTGCTACCCAAGGAGCTAATTCGTAGTTTGCATCTAGAGTTAGGAGAGTGTCATGGTGCAACATTGCTGCCCAACTGGAACGAGCGTCAACATATAAGAAAGGATTCAAGTGGGATATACCAGAACCAGGATAAGCCATATGAAATTCATTATCGCTATCTGTTGCGCTCATATTTATCATCGTCCATTTATTATACGAGGTGAAAAGACCCCCAGACATGTTACAGAAGTTAATCCACTTTTTATTGATAATGTGGCTATCACTTGACAGGAACAATGGGATAAGAGGTGCTTGGTCTGCCATTATCTCTTGAATCTCATTCAAAGCGCTTTGTAGTTCAAGAGGGTTGGTTGCTGCATTCATATCTTCCAGTGCTGCATCCATTGTTGCATTCTTGAAAAAACAGTGGTTTGAACCCCAAGGGTAATCCTGACTACTGTGGAGTTCCCAATAAAGATGTTGAGGGGTTGGGCCAATACTATCAGACATTTCATACGTTATAAAAAGGCGAGTATGATTAATCTCCATTCCATCGGGTAGTGGTTCGCTATAGCGTCCCCCTGAATAGATAAGGGGGTACATAACCGTATCATCAAGGGGTCTATGCACGATCTTAATGCCTATTTCTGCTAAAGTCTCCTTTAAGTAATCTGCTGAAAGAGGGGAAGGATCATCCCATTCCAAAGACATCATCTCTATCTCTAGCTCTGGTAGATCAGTGATAAATGCATTAACGTTGGCAGCAGCTGGAGATGAGATACTCATAACAAAAAGAAGACAGAAGAACAGTGCATTTAACACTAAAATTCTTTTTTTATTCATGCGTATTACATCCTCAAGAGTAAACTCTTCTACTAACACATAATAGTTTTTGACGCTAAATTTCAACAATGAATGACTAATATTTCAGTCAAGGTTATTCTTTAGATCTAAATGTGTTCGTTTAAGGATTACTCAGGCCAAACTTTGTGATTCAATTGATTATAATAACCTTTCTTTCAGTGAAGAGAATATCCCTCATTTCACACTAGGAGTAATTAGTTTATTTTTGACATTATCATTAGCCAAATATTCTTACAATTATTAACTATTTGTCATAATTTGACTTAATCTAAGGCATTGAACAAAAAAAAATCTAGTGCTGCTGCAAGGATGATAGTAGGCAAAATAAATAGCATAATTGGTAAAAATATTGATTCTCGATCAATCATACTAATATTTCAATGCAGAAAAACTCCACTTCAGTTAATCAATATAGCTCTTTCCATACATCTCTTCTAGTTCCTTCTCAATCCTTATTGTTCTTGCTCGTTTAGCATAAGAAAAAACAATAATGAGAAGTCCTAGAACAGCAAAAGAGAAAATTAAAATTGGCCATGAATAGAACACAAGTCTATTGTCATAATTTAAAGCTAGATGTTCAGCAATAATCTTAATCGTTAAACTACTCTGAATGAGTCCTAGTATGGTTGTATTTACATCTAAGTAAAGTATGGTTTCAGTTTCTTCTGTAGCTTTACAGAGTAAATTGATCTCAAATAAAGTAGAACTTTTATTAGGTAACGTATTCAAGAGATCAAAGGATTTTGAAGTAATCTCTACCAAATTACTATCTGTTCGAGTTATAAAAGTTAGGTTTTTTAGATCCACATTGCTAATATTGGTGATATTATATGTTATCGTGGTATTTTCCCCAAAAGCTAGTTCAAGAACGGGTATTACCCCACTGACTTCAAGAGGGCCATCAATCGTCATGAGGGGATATTGGATCTCGATTCCAAAAAGACCATAATTCAATACACCCCACTCACTGTACTCATCTTCAAACCAAGAAGCCGTTTCAACCACCTGTTGTACTCCCTCTTGATATAAGTAGACGTGTCCAATTTCAACTGGATTAGTTAACTTTTGTTGGCATGCACAAATTGTGTAATTTGTTGTGATGGTTTCATTTGGTTGGATATCTCCGAGATTATGTATAGGATTCTCACCTTCCGTTAAGAAGAGTTTTCCTTCATCTTTCCATTCGAGTTCAGTCCTAAGATTAGTCCACGCTCGATTTTTAAGTTCAGTAATCTCAATTGTAATATTAACGGTTTCCCAATATTCAATATAATACTCAGGGGAAGGGATTTCAATGCGAAAATTTGTATTTTGTTTGATATTTCTAAGAGTGTTTTCTTCAATCTTATTACCTATTTCAGGAAGAGGTGTTACATATACCATTCTAGTGAATAGTACAATGATGAGTAATAGGAGAACGGCCTTTTTCTTTTTACTTTTTAATCTAACCAACATGCTGATAACCGTCCATGTTTCATCATAAGTTCTGGTTCTTCCTCTCGACACTTATCAAAAACATTAGGGCATCGTGGGGCAAATCTACATCCAGGAGGGAGTCGAACTGCAGTGGGAATTTCCCCTTCAATTTCCATTCGAGTTCTCTGTGCATCTGGATCAGGCACAGGAACATTCGAAATTAAAGCCTGGGTATAAGGATGATGTGGGGATTTGATTACCAAATTAATATTACCCTTCTCAATAATCTTGCCAAGATATAAGAGAATTAATGTGTCCCCTAAATAGCGTGCTTGGGCAAGATCATGTGTGATAAACAAGATTCCCATTTTGTATTCATTCTGGAGATCCTCTAATAGATTCAATATTTCGATTCGAGTATTAGCATCAAGCATGCTTGCAGGCTCGTCAGCAACTATGAATTCAGGTTCTACAATTAATGCTCGAGCAATTGATACTCGTTGTCTTTGCCCCCCAGATAATTCATGTGGGTACCTATGATTGAATTCTTGAGCAGGAGTTAACCCCACATCTTCTAAGGCTTTAACAACCCTTTCCATGATTTCAGCTCCCTTACAAACTTTTAACACTCGTAAAGGTTCACTTAAAATTTCATAGATTGTCATTCTGGGATCAAGGGATTCATATGGATTCTGAAATACAATTTGCATATCTTTTCTAAGTTTTCGGACTTTTGATTGTTTTAATTCCGTGATATCAGTTCCCTTGAATAATATCTGTCCTTCTGTAACATCTTCTAATCTTAAGATGAGTCTAGCAGCTGTAGTTTTCCCTGAACCACTTTCCCCCACTAAACAAACAACTTCTCCCTTTTTAACTTCAAAAGATATATTATCAACAGCTCTGACATACTCCTTCGTGCCAGAAAAGCTAGACATTAATCCTGTTCGAAAAGGAAACCATTTTTTTAGATTTGTAACTTTAAATATATAGTCTGTTTCTGAACTCATGGCAGATCCTCTCCAGCATGATAACAAGCAACGAAATGACGAGGGGATGAGTGAGTATTAAAGGATGGATGTTCTTTTTTACACTCTGCAGTTGCCAATGGACAACGAGGATGGAAGCGACAACCAGAAGGGGGATTAGCCAAGTTGGGAGGGATTCCCTCTATGGGAGTAATTCTGGATTTCTCCCCAAGAATACTTGGAAATGATCTAATCAACATTTTTGAATATGGATGTGCACCATGATGAAAAATTGTTGAAGCGTCTCCTATTTCGACAAGTTTGCCAGCATACATTATTCCAACCTCCTCACAAGATTCAGCAATCACACTTAAATCGTGAGTGATAAAGATGATACCAAGCTCAAATTCTTTTTGTAGATCTTTTAAAAGCTTAATTATCTTTTTTTCCACAATAACATCTAAAGCGGTTACTGGTTCATCTGCAATGAGAACTTTTGGATCACAAGCCATTGCCATGGCAATAACCGCTCTTTGTTTCATTCCACCAGAAAATTCATGTGGATAGTCTCTAATACGACCAGGGTCTAGACCAACAATCTCAAACAAGTCTTTAACTTTTCTCCACGCTTCCTGTTTTATTGATTTGGATTTACTATCAGATTTCTCGATTATGACTTCAGCAATTTGCTCCCCTACCGTCATTACAGGATTGAAAGCATTCATAGCATATTGAAAGACATAAGATATGTCTTTCCAGCGATTTTTTCTTACTTCCTTTAAGTTCAACTGGAACAAATTTTTGTCATTGAGAAGGACCTCACCTTTGATAATTTTACCTTCTGGAGGAAGCAGCCTAATAATTGAGAGAGCTACTGTCGTTTTTCCACAACCACTTTCTCCTGCGAGTCCAAGCATTTTGCCCTTTTCAACAGTAAAAAAAACATCATCAACAGCCCTAACTCGAGATCTCTTTAGGAAATAGTGTGTTGATAAGTCATTTACTTCTAATAATGGCATAGCGTCATCTTCTTCGTAATCTTGGATTAAGGATTTCGTTAAGCCCAAAACTAATTAATGCGAAACCAAGGGCAAGAAACATAATGCACATTCCTGGAACAAACCAATGCCACCATGCCCCTTTTAACATAGCAAGCTCTTTTTGAGCCTCATGAAGTACCCTTCCCCAGGACCATACATCAGCAACACCAAACCCTAAAAAGCTTAGCCCTGCTTCAGAAATTATCGCATCAACAATATTAAGGGTCATGTTTGCAAAAACTAAAGGGAAAACATTTGGTAGAATATGAATGAAAATAATGTATCTATCGGTGGCACCAATGGATCTTGTTGCTTCAACAAAAGCCCTTTCCTTTAAAGAGAGGGTTTCTGAGCGTACCATTCGTGCTGTCCCAGTCCATCCTAATAGACCTATTACTAATATCAAATTTTCCATGGTTCCACCAAAAAGGGCAACTGCGATCAGCATCAATGGAAAAACTGGAATTTGTATGAAGAAATCTGTTGTACGCATTAGCAGAGTATCAATCCATCCTCCATAATAGCCAGCTAAAAGCCCAAAGAGGGAACCAATTACTACAGATATAAACGCAGCAGTTAACCCAATAATAAGAGAAGCTTGAGAGCCATAAATAATCTGACTTAAAATGTCTCGTCCAATTCGATCTGTACCAAGTGGGTGAAGTACTGTCGGATCTTGATAACGGGCTTCAAGATCTGACTTATTTGGGTTATAAGGGGCTAATGAAGGTGCAAAAAGCGCTATTATTATAAAGAATAGTACGATGTAAGCCCCTAGAAGACCAAATGAGCTATCAATAAACAATCCCAAGAAGTGACGAAACCGAAGTTTATATCGAGTAAAAAAAGATGGATACATATATTCTGGTACTTCTTCTGTGACGTTCAAATCAACTGTCATTTTAATTGCCTCAATATCTAATTCTCGGGTCGAGAAATGCGTAAATAACATCAGCAACAAAATTTGCCATAATTGCAACGGCTGCTACAATCATAAATAATCCTTGGAGTAGTGGATAATCCGCATTTACAACAGCATTAATCGTGAGTAGGCCAATTCCATCCCAAACAAAAACTGTTTCTGTTAAGGTAGCTCCTGATACCAAGTAAGTCATAGCTACAGCTAGAACAGAAATCATTGGCAGCATCGCGTTTTTTCGAGCATGTGTGAATAATACTCTCCTCGTTGGCAGACCTTTAGCTCTTGCTGTCATCATATAATCTTCAGTAAAGATTCCTAACATCTGATCCCTCGCCAGCAAAAACCAACCACCTACAAAACTAATGGTCAAAGTTATTAAAGGACCAAGCATATGATGAAAATAATCTAAAGCCCATTCTATTGGAATAGGTATGACAAAAATTATCAGATTTATGTCTAAGGTATTGTATTCCTCCATTCGGGGAGCTCCTGATAAAGGAATCCAACCTAATTCCCTAAAGAAAATAACAATAATTAACATTCCAACCCAAAAAACAGGAGTGGAATAAGAGGTTAGGTTGATTATGATTGAAGTTATATCAGTCTTCGATCTAAATTTTGAAGCTGCTAAGGTTCCTATAATGATTGCAATTATGAATGAAATGAAAATTGAAGCCCCCATCAATATTATTGTGTTTAATAATCTATAACTAAATATAATATCACCCACACTTCTCGGATAGAAAAGAGTGGAAGTCCCCAAGTCAGGAAATAATTGACCATTCACTATTGGAATAAGATGTTGGAGATAAATTATAAATTGATTATCTAACAAAGAATTTAGATCCGAAGAGAATGTGAGGGGATTAACACTTTGAATTAGAGGTAGAACTGGTTTGTCTAAACCATATTTTGCCCGAAGTTCCAGAATGAAGTCTGGATCAAACTGCCCTCTTGTGCCTAAAATAGCTAGAGTGGGGTCACCTGGCATTAAACGGAATAAAATGAAGTTGAAAATTACCGTTACTATAAATAAAACAATACTATCTACTGCTCTTTTACCAATATATTCTCTAAGGCCCAACTATTGACACCTATCCAGAATTTTTTCCCAATAATCGATTTTACTTAAATGATATTATTAATAATTTTTTATCTAAGTTCATTTAAGCTAAAAAATATTTTTCCAATAGTTATTCTAAAAACCATTTTTTTTTAAAAAAAGGTATTGGTAGCTGAAATTACATTCTTAGGTTTTTGTCTTGTATGACCTTTAGCAGTTTTAATACACACTTAGAACATAGATATTAGAGAAAATGAATGTAAAATGGACATAAAGAGATATTTTTGAGTTTTTATCGTTAAACTGCTTTTTATATTTTGAACTAGTTTTGAAGTTCAAATATTCCTTACAATTGCTCAGATAGATGATTTTAAAATCGTAATCTTGAATTGGTTTGATGAAATAATGTTTGAGGATTCTTTTGAGTTTTAAGTCATGTCACGAATACTTAGGAAAGATTTCTATATTAAAGACGTGAAGGCAAAATTATTGATGAGTACGGGGGCTTTCAGGAGAGCTATTCATACTAGAAGAGTACAGACGAAGTTTTTAGTGAGTTTAGCATGGAAAAATGCTGCTCGTCCAAAATATCGAAGCTTACTCTTAATTCTAGGCATGATACTTACGACTGCCCTTGAGACAGGAATCGTCGTAAGTATAGATACCCTTCATGACGATTTTATCTCAGATCACAAAAATCAAAATGATACAGATATTACAGTCAATCCTTCAAAATGGCATAACCTAAACAATCTTGAGGCTCTAGCTAGGGAAGTTCAAAGGGCTTCAGGGGTAGCACAAGCGAGTCCTGTTTATTATATTAATTTGAATCAATTTTTACAGGGACAGTTGAGAACAAAAATTGTATTATACGGAATAGAATCAAAAACTCATCCAGATTTCAAAAATCTAAATATATTAGATGGAGAGAAAAAAGTTGCTGCCAAAACCATAATTATTTCAAAAAGAATTCAAGATATTATCGGGAAAAACATTGGAGACACAATAGATCTCTCTTCTTTTGACCCTAGAATTAATACTACTGATGTAACAATAGGAGGCGTTATGAGTAACGAACCCTATTTTGCAAACAAGATTGGTTTTCTTTTTATATTAGTGGACATTGTAACTCTAACAAATGTTATCCCAGACGATCAAAAAGCAAGCTTATTGAGCGTTGAGATTGATGTTTCAGTGAATAACTTTGTTAACATTGAAAAAACAAGTGAGAATATCAAAGATATTCTAGGTCTTGAGTATTTTATTTTTGTAGAGAAAGATATTTCTGAGATTCAAGCTACGGGGATCCGTGCTTATCAATCTGCTATGAACTTAGTCATAATTGCATCTTTGCTTGTAGAATTTTTATTCATAACGAATATATTAATTATAGCTATCAGGGATCGTCAAAGTGAATTTGGTATTCTTCGTACCTTAGGATGCGAACCGAAACAATTAGTTAGTCTTATTGGAATAGAAATTCTGCTTTATTCGATTATTGGATGTATTTTGGGAGTATTTGTTGGTATTAGTTTCTCTACTTTACTAATTGGCTTCATGGGTGAGTTTTACACAAGTCTTGAATTTCAAACAATTTCAATTCGTCCCGCATCAATTATTACTACATTCTTGTCGGGGATAATTGTAGCTCTCATAGCTGGTCTGTATCCTATTTTTATAGCCCTAAAGATGCCAATTATCAAAAATATTCATTTTCAAATGCGTAGTCACAGATCATCTATATTTAGTAGTTGGAGGTACTCAGCTATTGCAGGAATTCTTCTTATAACTACTGGTTATCTTCTCCAGTTTTTTATTGGACCATCCTATTTATTAGATTTCTCACTTCTCTCAGTACATTTCGTAATTGTCATTCTAATTTTTCTTGGAACAATCTTACTTGAGGTTGCATTACTTGTATTTCTCCCACGAATATCAAACAAAATTCTTGTTTGGTTTGGTCTTGTTACACGGACTATTGCTATGAGAAACCTTGCTCGAGAGTTCCAAAAATCTCTGTTCACAATTATGACTTCAGCAATGGCATTAACCTTCATTATTGTAGTAGGTCTTACGTCAGCAGCAATAACTGATGCAGTTCCAGATTATTTTCATAATCAATGGGGAGGAATTGAATTAGTTGCAGAAGTTCGCGATACCACACCTCAATCCATCAGCTTCACAGAGAATCTTGACAATAGGAGTGATATCAAACGCTCTTCTTATATTCAAGAGACCCGAACGGAGATTGGAGGAATCAATGGATATGTTTTCGGTGTGGACCCAATGAAATATGCTTATTTCTCCGAACCTGTTTTGAGTGCAATCAGTGATCAACCCTCTTATGAACTTTTGAATAGTACAGCTGAAAATACGAAAATTAAAGGTAATGCGACATATGGTTTAATCTCCCATCTTCTTTATCAGAAATATTATCCCCAACTTCCTTTGGGATCGAATGTCTCAATCCGATTAGCTGATAATAATATGGTAAATATAACCCTCAGTGCTGTAATCAAAGGAAATGTCTTTCTAGGAGGAGGTGAATACTTATATATCACGTCTGAAAGTTATCAACACTTTTTTAATTCTACTCTTGCTAAGTGGTTTGTTTGTGACGTTGAGGGCGATATTTCTGCAATACAGCTTTCCTTTGAAGTTGAATATAGCCAATTTAAAGAGGTTATTGGTATTACTTTCTTTAAAAACGCATTAGAGAGAAGTCTTGTCTTTCAAACAGTACTTTTTCATGTTATCTTTCTTGAATCCTTTATTCTATCAGGAATTACCCAATTTGTCTGTATATTAGTCTCCACACTCCGTACAGAAAGAGAGATGGGAATAATTCGAAGTATGGGATTACATAAAAAACAAGTATTCAGCATTTTTATGGCTGAATCAATAGCTTTAGCTTTCTCAGGGCTTATTTTTGGCATAATCGATGGATTAATAGGGTCTATTCTCCTTACGTGGTATATATCTTTAAGTATTCCAGTTAAAATACAGTTTCCTTTTGATCGAGTTATACTATGGGTTCTCATCTCTTTTGCAATAACAGTGGCGAGTACTCTACCTCCTTCTTATAGGTCAAGTCAGAGTAACTTAGTAGCTACAATTTCTGGGAGACCAATGACAAGAGTTCATGTTGAAAAGAGCGAGACACCAGTTAACCAAGATAGACATTTACAAAACTTCTTTTGGGGTTCCTATTCTGTACCAAAATCATTGTCTTTTTGGGGATTTTTGAAGCATCATAAAACAAAAGTCCAGATTACATTCCTGATACTTCTAGGCATTGGGACGATTTATTACATGTTCGACCAGTCAATATTGATCCGAGGTTTGGTTATCTCTGATTATATTTGGCGAAGCTTGTTCTTACAGCTCTTTGTCAAGTCAACCGAGGATCTAATAATTTATCCTCCAACCGAGTTGTTTCTCTATATTAATCCTTTGTTTCTATTTTTAGGCCTTGCCGCTATAGGTCCAATTGTATCCTTTTTTATGAACGGAACACTTCCTAAAAACCTGATGAGAGGATTATTTCAAAATTTTATTTCAGCAGGAGTTGCTGGAATATTAGTATGCTTTATACTCTTTACTATCCATATGGTTGTTATCATATTTTTATTAGGCTTTACAACTGTCGTGATACCAGGTTACTTAGTTGATCTTCCTCTCCAATTCTTTATCTTAATCATTGGGTTGGGAGTATTAATTGTAATTATTGAATTAATATTATTTCAAAGGATCTGGGCTTTTTTGATCTTTCAAGGAATGAATTTTGATTTGTCTTTAATTCAAAAAATAACATGGATTAAAAAGAACGGCTCAATAGGCCAGATGGGATTTCTTTTTTTGAGTTCAGTTCATATTCTGATTCAAAGTATTCTGTACGTCAACTCGCAAGCTTATAAAGAAATTGTACCCAGGATCGGGCTTGCATTTCCGCTTGATCTCCCCACTTTTTTGATTTTCATAAGCTTTGAAGTTACTTTCTTCATTTTGCTGGTTTTATACCAGCTGTTCCAATTCCAGAAACATCAATCTAACTTGAAAAAACCTATTAATTAAAATAAAACATTAAATAAAGAAGCTAGTAAATTTTTATTCTATTCACCTGAATCAAGACAATATTTACGAGCTTTAAGACAATTCAGTATTCAAGAGAGAACCTTCCAATTTTTATATATGGAATCATTAGAAGAAGTAAGTAATATTTTTATACAATTTGAGGAATGTTGTGATGAATCTGTTTTATCTCTTGCCTGGAGCAGGCATGCCTGTAGAGGAAATCGAACATCGAACAAAAGTTGCTAATTCTATTGCAAATCCTGGCACCAATGTGACAGTTAAGGAAGTTGGCATTGGTCCACTGTCTATTGAATCTTCAATTGAGGAATACATGGCAATTGGACCCATGTTGGAGAAGCTGCTGGAAATTCGTACTGAATGTAATTATGATGCGGTTATTATAGGATGTGCAGGAGATCCTGGATTGAAACCAGCCCGAGAGCTTCTTAATATCCCAGTTATCGGTCCAGCTGAGTCCTCTTATCACTTTGCTTGTATGATCTCTGACCGATTTAGCATTCTTACAATTTTACATGCTGGTGTAGCATCTGAAGATGGTGTACGCAGTCGTATAAGAGAAATGGGCCTTGAATCTCGGTTGGCTTCAGTGGAATTCGTTCAACTTTCAGTTGCGGATATGTGGGGAAAAAATACAGATATTATGATTGAACAGCTGAACAACAGCGTGAAAAAAGCCAAGGAAAAAGGAGCAGGTTGCGTTGTTTTAGGATGCATGTCAATGGCTTTTCTCTTAGTTGATGATTTAGTAGCTAAAACAACAGAATTACCTATAGTAAATCCGTTAAAAATTGCTATTAAAACAGCTGAAATGTTTGTGGAACTCGGAGTTCAGCATAGTCGGATTACATACCCAGCTGCGGATTTTGATAAATTAATGACAACTGTTTTTAAAGAATAATCGGGATGTTAGAATGACCAAGATCATTGCAGTCAAAACAGAATATTTAACGACACAACTCACGGATCAAGATTTTATAACGACCTATGGAACAGAACCATCAATCAAAACTCATGTGATGGTAAAGATCACGAGTAGTGATGACATTTCAGGAATAGGAGAGAGTTGCTCTCTACCTGATTTTTCAGGAGAGACTCATGATACCATAAAATTAATGATCGATAAATATTATTCTGAAATATTACTTAAAAGGGATCCTTTTAATCTTGAGGCCATCCATCAAGAACTAGATCACAAATTTCCAGCTAATAATGCCGCCAAGGCAGCTATAGACATGGCTTTATATGATCTGATTGGCAAAACGTTAGATATCCCTGTGTACAAACTTCTTGGAGGATTATGTCGAGCTAAGGTTGAGACTGGAGAATCTCTTGGGATGGGGAAGCCGATAGAAATTGCAGAAAAAGCAGCACACTTTCTTGAACAAGGGGCAAAGGCAATCAAGTTAAAGGTCGGTGTTAATGTAAAACAAGATATTGAAACAGTAAAAGTTGTGCGAGAAACATTGGGAGAGGATATTAATATCAGGATAGATGCAAATGCGGGTTACTCCTTAAAAACTGCAATGAAAGTCCTTAAAAAGATTCAACGATGGGATATTGAATACGCGGAACAACCCATTGCAGCATGGGATCGTGAAGGACTTGGGCTATTGAGGAAGTCTTTCAGTGTACCTATTATGGTTGACGAGAGTATTTGTTCTATTGGTGATGCTGTGGAGCTCATTCGGAGCGAATCTGTTGACTTCTTTGGGCTTAAACTTATCAAACATGGAGGAATCTTCAAAACAAAGAAAATTGCAACTCTTGCTGAAGTTAATGACATTGAATGCGTCTTAATCAGTCCCTGGGAAACACAGATTGGGATTGCTGCAGCAATTCATCTTGTGCTATCGTCCCCAAACTTTAATCATCCCCAAGATCTTGGAATCGGAGCATTAAAGGACGATCCAACTTCTGGGCTCCATCAGAAACAAGGAGTAATTGAAGTACCTACATCTTCTGGACTCGGAGTAATGTATAAATTCTTGGAAGATTAAATCTGAAATCATTGGAATTTTACTATAACAAACATTATTTGTAGAGATAAAATTAGAGATTTTTTCAATTTATAGGAGTGAAACGATTTGGGTAGTAATAAGAAATATGGTGGTTATAAGGCTTATCAATACTTAACACCACATGTAGATTATAAAGTTTTTAAGTTTAGAGAAGCAATTAAAAAAGAATGGGAATATATAGTTCCAGTATCTCAGAGTGAGGAAGAGCGAACGCAAGAAATCCTCGAAAAGAACATCGTGATTGATCTTCATGAACATCCAACATTTTACACAGAAGATCGAAAGGATTCAGCTGAATATGTGAGAGAAGGACGAGATTTCATGGCTTATGAAGCGCTCAGTCTTTCTAGACTCGATGCAGTTTTTGATAACCTCATGGATGGAAGCGTGAAAATCACTAGTAAACATGGTTGGAAATGGACTGATACAATTCATGATTTGGGACAACGGTTGTGTGATATTGCTCATCAGAATTTTGTTATCCATTGTAAAAAAGTAGAGGATATTGTCACAGCTCATAAAACAGGGAGATTAGCATGGATTGCTGTCCTTGAATCATCATCGTGTATTGAGAATGAGGTTGATCGAATTGATATTTTGTATGGCCTCGGTATCAGATCCATGGGATTGAATTATAGTGAATCAAACATGCTTGGAACAGGATTAGGTGAAATCCATGATGGGGGCTTAACGGACTTTGGTTATGATAGCATAATTAGAATGAATAAAGTAAACATGCTTATAGATGTCAGCCATGTGAGTGATCGAACTGCTCTTGATGCTATTGAATCCAGTAAAGGGCCTATTATCATTTCTCATTGTGGGGCGCAAAAATTGAACCCTATTGCTCGGATGTTCCCTGATGAAGTAATCCAAGCTTTAGCAGAGAAAGGAGGTGTTTTTGGAGTTGAAGCTGCACCTGGATTTACTGCAACAAAGGATCAGCCCATTCCAAGTATAGATACTTACATGGATCATCTTGTCTATATTATTGACTTAATAGGGATTGATTACGTTGGTTGTGGCCCTGATACCCTTTATGGCGATCATGTAGGGTTATACCGCTTTGAGGAGGAAAATGCCAAGACTGCAGGACTAGGACGTTATCCTCGGCCAGGGAAAAGAGGTGATGGTCTAATAACTGACCATTTACCAGATTATGTAAAAGGTATGGAGAATCCCACTGAATGTTTGCAAAACATAACTAGGTGGATGGTCAAGAATGGTTATTCTGACCAAGAAATTGTGAAAATTATTGGTGGGAATGCTTTACGACTTTTAAAACAAGTTTGGGGATAGAAGGCTTCAGGTGGTTGTATTTATGAAGGAAATCAAGATTGGAAACGCTAAAAGTGAACCAGGAAAATTAACCTATGGCTTTATTGAAAGTATAGACCATCCTACTGGAATGAAAGAAAGAATTCCAGTGATGATTGCTCAAGGACATGAACCAGGGCCTACATTCTTCTTAACTGCAAATGTTCACGGGAACGAACTGACTGGAATTGCTGTTATTCATCAATTGGTGACAGAAGAACTTACGCAAGAGTTAAAGGGAACAGTAGTCGCCATTCCTAGTCTTAACCCCTCTGCATTACGTCATTATCAGAGTCGACCAGGTTTTGATAACAGAGATCCTAATCGACTTTTTCCAGAAGAGAAGTTTGCCAAAGAGGAGGAGGAAGCAGATGTAGATAAAGAACCACCTGAAATGTTTGAACAAGTAGCAGCAGAAATATTCTCATATTTCAAGAAATATGCAGATTACCATATTGATTTTCATAATCATACAATTCGTTCAATTCCGTATGTTATTCTTGATCGGATATTCTATGAGGACGAATCAAAGAAAAAAGAAGCAGAGGAATTAAAAGACCGAGTGAAAGGGATGGTCGAGGCTTTTGGGGCACTGGTTTGTACAGAATTTCCTGCTAATAAATATTTAAAGATGAAACTTCATCGTTCTGTCTCTGGGTCAACTTTAAACAGTCTGAGGATTCCTGCGTTCACAGCTGAGCTTGGGGAAAACAGTGTGGTTATCCCAAACGTTGTTGAAGGTTCAATAAAAGGAACAAGAAATGTGCTGAGACATGTGGGGATGCTTGAAAGTCCAAGAGAAGAGATTACAGAATTTCCCATACTTAAACCAAAAGAACAACTAAGACGAAGTTCCCACCCCCGATCCAAACATGCGGGAATAATCCGATTTCTAGTTCATCCAGGTGACGAAGTAAAGAAAGGACAGCCTATAGCAGTTATAACAGATATTTTAGGTAGAAAACTTGGTGATGGATATATCCGAACCGATTATGATGGACACATAGTTGCATTACGGTCAGAGATGACAGTTTATCCTAATAATTACATTGCAGAGATGGGAATTAAGGATGACGCACCTCTCTTAACCCCAATCCCCTCGAAGAAGAACAGCTAGAAGTGTTCCTTTCCATCTGAAAGATCTGAGCCATATGGCAAACTAATATAATTAGCTAGAAACATGACTGGCATAATATGAATCCTTATACAAGAAAATACTCAGCATTACGTAAGTTGAGAATAATGGCTACTCAAGGATCGGATCTTCCAAGAAATCAAACACTACTTCATCAGAAGCTCAAATTCAAATATTCAAATCAAGTTGG
>JBHLPG010000199.1:0-7134 GCA_048939725.1 Promethearchaeota archaeon
TCATTAATGTTTTTTCAAGCTGAGATTGTTCTAATATCCCATAAGGTGTAATATACCCTGTAATAAGCTTACTAGGGGTTATATCAAAAGCTGGATTACTAAATTTAATATCGTCAGTATATAACGATACAATTTGATTTCGATTTAGTTCATTTGAATATCCTAGGGCCATTTTAACTTCATTAGAATCACGGAATTCGATTTTAATGTCTTTTCCAGTTTGGGTAGAAGAATCAAAAGTGGATTTAGGAAAAGCAGTATAAAAGGGGATATCATGGTGGCTAGCAAGAACTGCGAGGTTATAAGTGCCAATCTTGTTTGCAATGTCACCATTTCTTGTCACCCGGTCAGCACCTAGAATAATAAGATCAATTTTGCCTTGTGAAAAGAAAAAACCACTTGCTGAATCACAAATAACCGTAAGATTAATCCCATATTGATTTAGTTCCCATGCAGTCATTCTACCTTGAAATCTAGGTCGCGTTTCATCAATGTATACATGAAAACGCTTTCCTTCTTCCCATGCATGAATAATAGGAGCAAGGGCACTACCATTATCAACTAAGGCTAATGCTCCTGTATGACAGTGGGTAAGGACATTCATGTTGGATTTAATCAAATTTTTACCAACTTGACCAATTTTCCGTCCCTCTTCTACGATATGATTTGCAAAAATTTTTGCACGGCTTAAAGCTGTTTCTGGTGTTAGTTGATCAGTGTCCTTGACAAAATCAAGTCCATTTTTGAGATCGACTGCTGTAGGTCGTGCAGCCATTAGGTCATTATAAGCATTTACGATGGATTCGTCCATAGATTCATGATTCCAAAATTCTTGGACTGCTTGTGCGAACCCGTAAGCAGCTGCAGCTCCAATAGAAGGAGCTCCACGAATGATCATGTCTCTTATCGCTTTGGCTGTATCTCGATAGCTAGAACATGTGTAAACCTCAACCTGAAAAGGAATTTTGGTTTGATCAATCATTCTAACAGCATTAATAGTACTATCCCACCAAACTGCAGGTGTATCAACTATTGTCTCATTGATCAATAATTTCATTGATTTCACCTTCTTTTTAGAATAAATCTTCTAGATTTTTCCTACTTTTCTCGGTTTCCGAGAACTTAATCTAAAATTTCCCTATATGAAAATTTCTTTCAGGGTGATTTCTCTTTAAAGGATTAAAAGTTGAAATCTCTCTCTCAAACATCTAAACATGGTCTTCAAACATTTTATTCTAAAAGCATGTTAGATATTGGCATCTCATAGATAAATTTTTTACCTAACCTAGTAAGGACAGCTGCTATTTCTTTTTCCCATAATCCAGCACGAATAATTAGATGGGAGCCTATGAAAAAATCTAGGGGAAGTCGTGAATATAACTGTGAAATATCATAAGTTTGCTTATAAGTTGTAAGAATAAGAGGTACCCAAGATCTAGTTATAGATTTAATCAGCTTAGTGTCATCTATACCGAATCCTATTTTTGATGCAACGTTTTCTTGTATCGCATGGCTTATGATATATCCTACATCATCCATCCGATCCAATTGAGGAAGTAAAATTGCATCTATCCAAGCGATTCTATTTGGAGAAACCAAAATATTACTCAAATGGCTATCTCCATGGATAAATTCCACTCCCCCTTTTGACTCTTTTAATATCTCAATCCAATAATTCAAAAAATCTTCTTCAATATACGTTTTTAGTAACTTTAAAATAGGATTATATAGTTGAACATTAATTTTTTGACGTTCTGAACCATGTAATCGAGCTAATGCGTATCCAGCGTAACCCCATCGGTCAGCTTGTTTAACTGTTAGCTGAAGTAGTGGAACAAACCCACTTAAGAACTCTAGTATCAAAGCTTTTACTTTAGGAATTACATGAATTACCTCTGGTGCAAATAATCTATCTGGAAACTTACTAATCCGGGCTGAAATTTCATGATTCGCTTTCCAGTTCTCCCAGTCAGTTTGACGAGAATTAAGTAAACTTGATAATTTTCGAGCATTATCTACTTCCGCTTCTAAATCGTGTGCAAATTTTATTACAATCCCTCCATCGACTTCACCTGCTAAAGATGTGGAAAGTGCAGCCTCAATAACATAAGTATTCCCTCCTGCTCCTTTATATGAACGGATTTCTTTTAAACGAGTATCAGAAATTCGGCCAGTAGTGATTTGGATATTTTTAGTGATTTTTTCACTTGATTGAAGAATTAGAGCCCTAACACGTTCGTGAATCTTCTTCTGTTTATCATTATTTGGTTCAATAATACTCACGCTTTAATCTCCTAGCGTAGATATTGGTGTAGGATTCTTCCTCTTTCTACCAATGCATACAATCCATCAACTGCGTCTTCTGCTGTATTGAAAACTGTGATCCCATAATTTTCAAATTCAGCATTAATAGTAGGATCTGGAAGATTGTAAACAAGAATAGGTTTATGTGCATATTCTTGTTTAATTAAAGCTATTCGTGCAGGAGCATCTTTTGAGACAACAGGTGCGTCGGATCGTGGTACAACAATAATTCCAGAAACAGTATCTTCTTTTAAGAAAATCCGTGTAACTTCTGCTATCACTTCCGTCGTTGCGCTTCCTGTTAAGTCGAGAAAAGCTAATGGATTATTTTCTTTTCCTAAAGAAAGAGAGGTTTGAACACCATGTTCTTTGATGACTTCCTCGACTTCTGTAACAGCTACTGATGATAATGATCCTAATTCTAGATTATAGCGATTCATCCGATATAATGCCATCGCTAGGGGGCCTCCTGTGTTTCCAACAATAGCTATTTTATTACCAAATGCAGGGGGTTGATTATATAAAGCTTTTATGGAATTAAAGAACTGAGAAGTGCTATCACACTGAATAATCCCAGCCTGTCTCAATATTTCCTTGTATAGCCCCATTGTACTTGCAACAGCACCTGTATGACTTCGTGCTGCCATTGTTACAAATTCGGTCATAGGTAATTTCAAAGCTACTATGGCTTTTTTCCGTGCAACAGCTTTAGATATTTTAATAAATTTTCTTCCTGCTTTTACATTCTCCAAATAAGCTCCAATAACTTTTGTTTCAGGATCCTGCCCGAAATACTGAATAAAGTCGGTTTCATTAAGATCTGCTCCATTTCCATATGAAACAAATCTTCTCAACCCAATCCTGTTTTGTTGAAGTGCTAGAAGAAGATCAATGGCAAGCGACCCAGATTGGGATATTAATGAAACATTTCCCTTCTTTGGCAATTCAAAATTTGGAAATAATGTATTCACATGAGTATTGGTATCTATTATCCCTAAGCAGTTTGGCCCAATCAAGCGAGAATCGCCTAAGTGTCTTACTAACTCCTTTTGAAGATCATCTCTCCCAATTTCTGAGAATCCCGCAGTTATACAGACAATTGCTGGGATTCCACGTTTAGAAGCTTCTGCTACGGCTTTAATTGCTAATTTAGCTGGTAATATTACGACTGCAAGATCTGGGACTTCAGGAAGATCAAAAACACTAGCGTAACAACGAATACCCATTATTTCAGAAGTGTTTGGGTTGATAGGATATATTCGGTTATGAAAAGGAACAACAAAATGATTAAAAATTAGACGCCCATATTTCTTTTCATCTGAGGAAGCTCCAATTATGGCCACAGACCTTGGTTCAAAGAAAAAGTCAAGCAAAAGATGTCCCATCAGGAAAATTTTCTAATTGTTGTCAAGAGAGGGAGATGAGAGATATTATCGATAGTTTCGAGACGCATCTCACGAGCGTTGGTTGAACTATAGTTTGATATAAACCACAACCAAAGTTCATTAACATAAACCATCTTTCTGCCTTTATTAAAAAAAGCTCCTATTTCTAGGATTCTGGCATTTTCTGCAAAAATTCGTGAATCTTTTTGCTTTAATTGTCGAAATCGGGTTTCCACAGACAGGACAAGGTTCTTTACCTTTCAGATGAATCCGAAAAATTTGTTGCCTCCAAAAACGCTGATTATCCAGCTTCTGTGTTTCACAGAGAATGTGATATATCTTATTCATTGATTCAGTTAATACTTTCTTGCATGCGTAATAGAGCTTAATTTTTTCCTCATCAGTAAGTTGAGGACGTTTATTAAAGGGGTGAATTTTTGCTTCAAATAGAATCTCGTCTGCATAGGCATTCCCAATTCCAGAAACAAAATTCTGATTTGTTAAAACGCCTTTAATTTCACCATTGAACCCCTGTAATCGTTTTATAAATTCTTCTTCTCTAATCTGTAAAATATCAGGACCAAAACTATCAATTTTTGGGGGGTACCCACTTGGCTTGTTATTCTTATCTACAAATAACCAAACAGCCCCATGTAACCGAGAATCATGATAAATTAACGTTTTCCCCTGATTAAACTTTATTGAGAAAACAGTTTTTGCTGGAAGCTTTTCTAAGGTAGACCAAGATAATCTTCCAGTCAAACCATGGTCTATATAGAAATTAATATTTGAGCTACCTTTATGCATAAGAAATTTCAAAATTTTGCCTATTCTATCTATTTGTTCTAGTGAAGCTGAATTCAACAGGTCTTCAAAATCTGCTTTTGGTAGATTACGTATCACAGTGTGTCGATATGTCTTAACTTCAGTTATTATCTGGTTAGAAATAGTTAATGTAAGGTATCTACGAATGGCTTCTATCTCTGGCAATTCGGGCATTTTTTCACTCAATAAGTATCTAAAAGATTGTACTTAAAATTTTATCTTAATGGAGTGGGCGGAATTCTGACAATTAAAGTTAAAATTTTAAGAAAAATTACCTATTTTCAAAAGGAAATTAGTTATGTCCCTTTTAATATTAGATCCCACAACATCAGGCGCCTCAGGCGACTTATTAATTGCTTCCCTCTTAGACTTACAGGAAGAAGCCTTTCGTACCGAATTCTGCGAACTCTTTAAGAACCTTTTAGTGAAATATGATCCTGATTTCCAAGTTGAGTGGCATTCTGTCAGAAAAAAAGGTTTTTCAGGCACACAAATTCGAACATTAGCAAAGAAGAAGTTTTCACACCATGAAATGCGAGAAATAATGGAAGAACTATCTAAAACATTAAACTTGTCTTCAGAAAGTTATAAAATAGCTTTTAACGCATTAACATACTTAATAGAAGCTGAAAAAAAAGTCCATGGTCATATAGATCAATCTAAGGAATTACATTTTCATGAACTGGCCCTCATTGATACCATCTTTGATATTATTGGTTTTGTCTATCTTTGGGAAAGGATGACTTTCCAAAACTCAGAACTTCATATCTTACCGATAGCCGTTGGGGGAGGGGTAATCAAAATAGCTCATGGGACAGTATCCGTTCCAACACCAGCAACCAATGAGATAATACGTCAGGGTGGATTATTAATCAAAGGGGGGCCAATAGAGGGAGAACTTTTAACTCCTACTGGCGCCTCGCTTCTTTCCTCCCTAAATCCAACCTTTCTTGAGTATCTTCCATTAATGAAGGTCAAGAAGATAGGTCGAAGTTTCGGAACTCGTGAATATAAAGGAGACACTCTGATTTGTTTCCAAATCATTCAAGGATCTAGACCTTCTACATTAATAAAAGAGGAAATTAATATTGTAGAAACGAATGTTGATGATGTGGACGGAGAGACACTCGGTTATCTTTTTGATCTACTATTTGAAAAAAGATTAGTCCTTGATTTATCAATTCACAATACTATAACCAAAAAAAATAGACCAGGATTTCTTATTCGAGCAGTTATTGATCCACTAAAAACCCATGAAGTAAGTACTGTTTTATCTCACGAATTAGGTACACTGGGAGTACGAATTCTTCCAGGATTTCGTCATATTGTACCGCGTGAACAAACATCACATGATATCAGAATAATGAATGGAAAAGAGACGGTACGACTAAAGAGAGGATTTGTCGATTCAGAATTGATATCAGAGAAAGTAGAATATGAAGATTTAAAGCGAATTGCACAGGAAAAGGGTGTTTCACTACGAGAGATAAGAAAACGTGTTCTCTCGGAAATTCACAAGGTGGATGAAGATAATGCGTGATATTGAAGAAATTTTGAAACAATTCAAAGAGGGAAAAATCAACCTAGAAAAAACTAAAGCTGAATTGAATTTGTTTAGTCTTGAATTCATTGAGGAAGGTGTTACACTTGACATCAGCAGACACCTGCGAAAGGGAATACCAGAAGTAATCTATGCAGAAAAAAAAAGCCCAAAAGTGTTGCTTTCAATCATTTCAAAGTATATGGCGGAAAATTCAGCCATTCTTCTCTCCAGAGTTTTAACAAAACATCTTGACCCCATTCGAGAAAAATTTTCAGAGAGATATGATCTCCGTATTTCCCCCGCTAATGAACCTTATACTGTTACAATTACGTCGAAAAATTATAATTTTGGATCAACTACCTGTAATATAGGCCTATTAACAGCTGGAACATCAGATATTCCCATTGCAGAGGAAGTTAAAGCAATTGCTCGCTTAATGGGAGTAGAAACCGTCCAGTTTAATGATGTCGGGATTGCGGGGGTTCATCGCTTAATCGTACCCTTAAAAGAAATGATCAAACAAAACGTAAAAGCAATTGTAGCTGTTGCAGGTATGGAAGGAGCCCTTCCTGCAATTGTGTCAAGTTTAGTTAATGTACCTGTAATAGGTGTTCCAGCTTCAACTGGTTATGGATACGGTGGAAAAGGAGAAGCTGCTTTAATGACTATGCTGCAGACGTGTTCTCCAGGATTAGTTGTTGTCAACATTGATAATGGTATTAATGCAGGTGCAACTGCGGCCCTAATTGCAAAACAGAGTAAATGTGAAAGCTAATAAGCAGATAGGGGAGTATTACTCCAATTTTTATTTGATTTTACAACTTGAGGCTCATCAAAAAATCTTTCAAAAAACTAAGCCAATCCTAAATACAAAGGAAGATGGTAAAATGTCTGAAAAAAAGAACAATGAGAACCTTGAAAAGGAGTCAGATACATCTTCTGCGGAAGACACTACCGAGGATAAAGAAAATCAAGCAGAACAAGAATCTGCACCTAAATCTAAGAAAAAATATGTGTTCAATTGCACAAAATGTGGAAGCTGTTGCGAAAAACGGGAATTTGTTCCTGTATCCTTAG
>JBHLPG010000200.1:0-7102 GCA_048939725.1 Promethearchaeota archaeon
TAGTAAAAAAAAGTATTATTAGATACTTAGTAAAAGGATGCTAAAGCGCTTTAGGACGGACGATAACGGTGGTAAAACTCTTTAAGAAGAAGTCCAAAGTAGAAACACAAGATTTCAAATTTGACACCTCTTTAAAGCTCAAATCTCTCCCACTCGAGGAATACGCCCATGTGTCATATGCGTTTCAAGTAGCAATTCTTCGGTTTGAACGAATGCTAAAAGAAAGCCTTCTTGAAGGATATATCACTTCTACGACATTAGAAAAAATCTCACGGGAGTTAAATCTCTCAGAAATCCGAGCACTGGAAATTCCTGACACCCCCTCATTACAGGAGGTCTTTGGTACCGAAGAAGTTCAAGAGGTTGTAAAGAAACCGACTACAAAAGCTGTATCACCTACTCCTATTCCAAAAACTGAACCCGCTGCTCCCAAACCTATAGCTCCTGAATCTCCTTCCATCACCTCCCCTACCATAACTCCTACAGAACCTTCCCCTGACGCCAGGCCCACAACACCCAGTGTCCCAGTTGAGCCAAAACCTCGTCCTACAATTAGTTTTTCATTTCCAGAGTCCCCAGCTGAACCAAAAGAGATCTCACCAACACCTACCCCAACTCCCACAAAACAAATTACTCCTCCCACAATTCCAAAAATATCATTCCCCTCTAAGCCTTCTAAGCCTACCTCACCACCTTCCCTCAGCCCCTTGTCACGATCCACTAGTGGCCGGGAAGAAGATCGCGCGACGGGAATCGCTATCCTCCGTAAACAAATGCTTACTGAACTGAAAAAGATCCGATCTGTTGTCTCTGAACAAGAGCAAAAAGTGTGAACACTTTTCATATCTCTTTTCTAGTCTGTTTCCGAATTTTTGAGGTTCGACAGTTTTCCTTTCAATTCTTCCCTAACATAAGCAATTATCAAAGAAGATCTCGTTTTGGCTTGTTCAAGTAGCAATTGGACGAATATATAAAATGAGTTTTGTTTAAAAAGAAAAAAGGAGGAGGTTTAGATCGATTTTCTCCGTACAACCATACTAACAATAGTTGCAGACAGAACAGCAACAATAATTAGTGTGACAATAGGAAATATCGGGATTACTAAGGAATCCAATTCCAAATACTTCTCTAATGTTTCACTTACTATCGTGTTTCCAGCTAAATCAATTACTTCAATGTAAACCTGACTAGGACCATCATGAAGTTTAAATGCCTGAACTGTCCAACTATCACCTTTTTCTATACACTCATACATTCCCCATGCCTCCTGTTCAACAAATATCCGCACACTTGCCACACCCCAGTTATCTTCAGCTTTAACAGCTATATTTAGTACTGCTTCGCCATTATATAGCCCTTCTACAAGTAATAGATCTTTGATACTGGGAAATTCCATATCCTTGATCACATTACCAGTTGAAGGATCAATTGGAATCCGAGTTGCCCCTAGAACCTTGGATTTACTGAGAATTGTCCAATCATTATACATACTTGATAATTGAGCTGGAGAAACAAGAGATTGACGAACATCCATCGCAATGATACCATAAGAGACTGTAGTTGTTCCAATTGCTAGTTCAGGGAAGAAAAATGCGATTCCAGAAGAAGTGATCTCATAAGTTGCCTCTGGATGAATAATAGTATTTGAATCAAGGTCAAAACCACTAGGAATGGTATCTTCGAGCATGATGAAATTTTCAACCTGTTTGGTATTTGTAATCGCGAGTGTGACAATGACCAAGTCACCCTTTTGATACGAGGTTGACTGGGAATACTCTCTGCCTAGAGTTAATCCTTCTTGCATTATTTTTTGACTCTGATCCATTCCACTAGAAATCAGAGGGGTTGAATCCTGGGGAGGAACGATAAGAACACTTTCGGATTCAACTACTTCAAGTTTAATTGGTCCATATCTCCGTGATATAATGCCTGGTGACTTTTCTTTGTTGTTTTCATCAGTTAGTTGGTAAGTGATCTCAAAGCCCGATATTAAATAGGATCCAAACCTTGAAGGTGCTTCATATTCATAGAATACAGATGTCTTTTGAGTAAGAATCGAAATTGACTGGCTCATATTTATAAGAGGAGTAAACTCCCCTTCAAGTGGTTCTAGGATTAAATCTGATGCAAAAACATTAAGAGATTGGGGCAAAAGCGAGATTTCCAAACTCACATCACTCCCAGGGGTGGCTGTCACCTTATCGGGGACTTCGATTAATGGTAATTTTCTGAGAACTTGAGATCCTTTGAAGTAGAATGAGACATTTCCCTCACCATATTTGATAAACTCGAATTGATTCGTGCCTGTTTTAAGTCTATCTGAGAGCTTAAGGTATATAGAGGCGTGGGAGGAGAGAGAAAGACTGTAATTCTCTTGAAGCTGATCGTTCACATATAATGCTACAGCTGTATCCTCATCTGAGCCGCTCAATTCGCGATTCGCTACAATAAGACTGGATATTGCTGCTGCTGTATCCGCTGTATTTCCCCATCCGTAATATGACTGTTTATCTAAAAGCCATTCCAATACTTGTTGAATAATATGCATATTTGGACCAGCATCGTTCACAACCAATGCCTGTAATGCCAAAGCAGTTACCTCAACATCTCCACCTAAAGCACGCCACCATTCATTCTCTTTAGTTGCATACTCCCAATGACAACCTTCGGGAGTACACTTTGCCTCTTTAACTAAATGTTCCACAAGATCATTAGTGAACTCAGATGTTCCAAACCCTGATCCAGGAACACTAGATAAGTATAAGCCCGCAAGATAAGTCGATTGATTACTTGAATCAATCCAAGCTGATTCTATATAATCAATGGCGTCATTGATGACATCAACCTTTATTAACTCTTTAAATGCTAATACTGATCTCAAAATAACCGCTGTAAAGGCCGTTTGATCAATGTTCCGCCAAGAATCTGGTATCCAGTATCCGTCTCTTCGCTGATGAGTTGCTATGTACTCAAGTCCATCGCTAATCACAGTAGGATCAACGGCAACTCCCGTTTCGTTTATCAGTCCCAAACAGTATAGCGCTAAACTTGTCATATAAACTTTGGATTCATCATCATACCACCAACCCCATCCACCATCTCTGTGTTGGAAGCTGTAAAGTCGTGATAGACCTGATACTATCATGCTATGAATTTCTTCCTCCGTTTTATTATCTAGTAGATCTATTTCAGACAAATATCGCAGCACTAAGGCATTTGGTATTAACCGTGATGTTGTTTGCTCAACACAACCATAAGGATAGCCAATTAGACGATCCCAAGAGGAAATTGCTGCTGTACCAAACCCAAGCGTTAATTGTAAGAATTCGGAAACCTGAACAGCTTCTTCATACTTCTCATAGGTGAATGAAGGATTGCTTGTGACGAAACCACTTTCTTCAACTTCAAAACGTACCCCATTAGGCAAAATATTCAGAGGTTTACGAATAGCATCATTAAATTCTGTACCATTTGAAACGGTTGTACTTCCATAAAGGGTTATGTTGAAGTATCCAGAGCCTTCAGCTAAACATGCCCATCCTATGGAACCCAGAAACCCACTTGGGAGAAAGATATTCTGTTCTTCATAACCTAATAAAAGCACACCTTGCTCTGTCTTTAAGTGGAGAGAAATATCTACAAGCTCTTCTAAGTAATTGTACACAATTCCACGAATAATAAATACATCATCTTGAAGTACATAGGGGTCTTTATTGATCTCTACAAAGAAGGGAAGGAAAGTCTTGAATGAATTTTTCTCTAGTACTCCAATTCCAGGTTCCGTCGTAGCAATTACTCTAACGGTCCATTCTCCAATATTATCGGGAAGAACGATTTCCATTTCCCAGACTCCCGATTGAACTATCACACAGGGATTCCAAAAAGCGTTCTCAGGCAAATTATCTCGGATGTCCTTCCCCTTTTCTTCTTGAGAAGTGGATATATCCCCTTGTTTTTCTCCAAGATCCTCACTAGAATCAGGGACAGCTACAGGAATTCCTTTAAAGAAATTATCCTCGTATCCCCAATAGAATCCTCCTTGCAGGACTGAATATTCTTCATACCACCAGAACCACCAAAGTTCCTGTCTACTCTTCCATGAGGCAACGGTTAACACTGAAGGCCAATAGCTAGGATCACCAAAATGTTCTTTCTCAGACTCAGGGTCGGGTTCAACACCGTATACGGAACTATCTACGAAAGAAATAGCGAGTACGGCTGAAATAGGATTATCCCTAGCATCAAACACTTTGATTGTAATATCTGCAGTATCACCAGGTTCATAAATTGGACGATCTGAGGTGATCTCGACCTGAATGGTGGAATCAACTTCGATTTTTAGATAGGTATCAAGAATTGTCCCATCATTTAAGATTGCGTACACATAAACCCAGAAATAAGGCGCCAAAAATCCAATTTTATCGATATTAAGAGAGAAGCTCTCAGTTGGGGGGAGGTCAATAAACTCGGTAGCAACAATTCCCCTCTTAACGAATTGAACCATAACTGGAGCATTAGTATTCCCATCAAGACTACACTGTAACTCGATACTTTCATCAATACTGTATCTTTCTTCATCTGAAGATAGAGAAATTTCTTGAAGAGCCCCAACAGAAAATTCTAGGGCCGTGGGTGATCGAAACATGACCCAAGAACCCCACTCATAACTTACTTCAGTTTCTAAATAGATCCAAACTCTGTAATTTCCAACAGGGGCTTTTGAAGAAAGTTTAAAGACTAATGATTCTCCCTCTTTTACGATTTCTTCTTCTGTTTCCACTATTAAATCGAAATCAGGGTCATAGACTCGAAGTAATACTGTCCCCTCAACCTGTTCCTTTGATACTCCATTTATTATCACAACTGATAATTCAACATTGGCCTCTGGTTCATATATCATAGAATCGAAGGATACTCTTAGCAAATTACGATCAACAGTAAATCTAATTATATTTGAAGCCTCGCGTCCATCCTTGCTCTTTAATTCGACTAATAGACGAAAGTGAATGAAATCGGCCAGCATTGAATGAGTCAGATTAAATTCATAGCTACCGTGACCAGAATCATCAATGAAAGAATCAAATTTCACTAAGGAAGTGTTTTCTCCTTTATCATTTAGTCCATAGAGGGTAATATCAACGTCTACATTAGTAACAGGTTCCCAATTCCACCACCAATATCTTGTTCCGATTACTTGATACGCTCCGAAGTAGACCGTGATAGCTTCCTCTGCCTTTGGAAACCAAGGATTGATATATGACCAAATGTATATGTAATCTGTAATTTGCAAATTGTCTGATACAGTTACCTCCCGACCTACTGTATCTATAACGGTGACATTTATTGGAATAGAGGTCTCATCACCAAATTCGTCTTCATCAGGCAGTCTTTGTTTAAATTCCCAATAACCATTACTATCAGTAATTCCTGAAAGAATCTCAAAATCTCCGATTAGCAACTCAATCTCACTATTTGAGACAGGACGTCCGAAATAATACTCCGCACTCACATTTCCAGTTAGTACATTTCCAGGAGCTACATATTCCTGATCTAGGTTTAAAGTAACTCGGAATGCAGGTTTTTCATATTTATCGACTCGGACTTTGACTGAATCATCAGAGTCTCCCTTTTCAACAGAAATATAATAATCCCCGAGTTCAGTGTCAGGATCTAAAGAAAAAGAATAAGAAATGATTCCGTGTTCATCTGTGGACATTATTTTTTGAATTAGGATATGCTGAGAAGGAGAGAGGAATTTCAATGTCACTTCTGTTTCAACAGGCTCCTTTATTGCCTTGTAATAATCATTTTTCCATACCAAAATTCGTACATTGATCGTCTCGGTTGGTAGATAAATCGGTTTATCAGTCGTAATTACAAACTCATATGGTTCGAATGTCTGGTAATTTCCACTCCAATCCCAAGAATAACCACCTCTGTATAAATCACGCATAACATAAACAGTCTCGTCGTTAAACGTGGCACTAAGATTTGCTAAAATACTCCAATCTGAAGTTTCTGCCGGAGTAAACTCTACTTCGACAACACCATTGTCATCAGTTTGCCAGGTTAATGGATCCTCGCTTGAGTACTCATATTGAGAAGTGTTGTAATTATAGAAGTAGCTGCCAACAACTAAGCTGACATTAGCCATCGAAATAGGTGAGAAATCAGTCGTGTTTAAGACATATGCGATTGAGGGATGAGGAATTCCGGGGACAAATTCGTAAGGAACTCGCCAAAACAGACCAATGCTGGCAACAGTGAAAGCACGGTATCTCGTTACTGAATCAGACTCTGATCTAACAATAATTGAATACCGGCCACTAACACCAGTTGTGTAAGAACCTGACCATTCACCATTAGAGTCGGTTGTGATCATCTCTGTATGTACTATACGCTCAGATCGAGGTTCATAATCATAATAGTAAAACCATCCCCAATACTCTCCCTCAATGATTTCAAGTGTTAACACTGTTGCTGCTGCAGGATTCAATCCGCGCTTTGCCTGGATTGTAAATTGTAGTGGCTCATTTGGAGAAGTAATTTGGTTTTCTAAATCTATATTAATAACTAACCTACTCGTATATGAAGTCTTTTTCGTTACAGTATCTGATTGATCTAGTGATAAGGGGCTAGGTTGAAAGTTCCTGTGCTGAGATTGATAGTTTTCATCATCAATCTGTTCAATCTCTTGATCAACAGAGAATTGCGAATTATTATTATCAAAATTGATGACACTACCATCATGCCCTATAGAACCTTCATATGGAACTCCTAAAGTTTGATATAAATTTGTAAGGAGAATAACCAACAAAAATAGTCCGAGTACTCGTTTTATCATGTAATCATCTCATAAGAATCTTTTAATCACAAGACTGATTTTAACCAGTACTTATCATATCTACAATAAGATACCAAGCATTCGAACAGGTTTTCAAAAAAGAGGAAAGGGTGTTCGAATTTTTAGAAATAGGCTCTATTTCTCGACAAAAAGCCAGTTAAACTTATTGATTAAAAAAAACAGTTAATGGAATAATAAATGCACCTTGCTGTGCTTCACTTTCCCTTATTTGAATCCCAAAACGGTTACTAGCTCCTA
>JBHLPG010000024.1:0-28174 GCA_048939725.1 Promethearchaeota archaeon
TGGTGCAAGAACACTTAACAAACCAATTTGGGAGGAAGGTGCTGGTTTCATTAACATTACTAGATCTATAGAAATTATCAATTCAACGGAGGTGATTAATAACACTCCAGATCTTGTATATCTGCATCCACAAAAACTACCCTTTGATCCCTATAGAATCTTATTTAACGGAACTTCTATAAGATTTAATCTCACTGTAATTAGTAGCAGGGAGAAAAACACTAGTATTGATATCTCAGAATCAATTTCTGATTTTGTCAGTACTCCAAATTCATCTTATATTATTAATAATACTACTCTTATTCCTATTAATTTCACAATACCTGCTTCCTCTGAATCTCAATTCGTTTCAGGTTTTATTAAAATAGCTAATGAATCACTAATAATAGATTTTGAAATTCGGGAAACAGACGTTAATATTTTATTTGATGAAACACTAAATCGCATAGTTAGGCACGGGTATGGTACTGGTGCATATGAAATACGAGGGGATTCTTCTAATACGATTGGTTTATATTCTACTTTCACACAATTTCTTACGTACGAGCACAATTATAGCGTCACACCCCATATGGAAGGAGAAATATCTCTCAAAGACCTCTTGAAGTATGATGTATTAATTCTAGCCAACCCCTTTTCTAATACAACTGATCAATATATGGATTGGGTTGTAAATCCTTCTCCAGAATATTTATCCTTGACAGCCGACTCAATAGACGCTATTTCGCAGTTTATATCTTCAGGTGGAGGCTTACTTATAATTAATGGGAATGATGATGCATATTATAACATAACAGCCTTAAATGAATTTCTTGTACGCTTCAATATGCAAATCAAATCTGACTATTCAGGAGGAATAAGCACAAGTAATATTGTCAATCCACAAGACTTCACGACTGATATCTCATCTTTTCCCTTCCGAGGAAATTATATTCAAACATCTGGGAATAATACAGAAATTGTTGCAGAAATTAATGGAGAAGCTACATTAGCTCTTTATAGAGATCCAAAAGGAGGACGTGTTCTCCTTTTCGGCACTGATTTGATCTTTGATAATTTTGGATTCTCTGATTATGCCTATACTGGGGATAAGCTGGATAATAGTATTCTTGCATTGAATTCCATCACATGGCTTGCAGCAGCAGAGAGAGAATATATAGAAACATCCACTAATCTTCCAGAATTCCCCTACACCATCATCTTTATGATGTTAATTATTTCATTAGGTATCATGTCAATCCTATTAATTAGTAAATCGAAAAAGTAACAACTCACATTTATCTAAGGCTTTCAATGGCTATTAAATAACTTATCGCTTTATTTAAACTCTTGGCTTACTGGTTAAGCCCCTGTAGCTACTTGTTTCTCTATCATCATACCCAAGATTCGATTCTGAAGTTAATTGATGAAAGATTATTTGAATTATTGGCATTCCTGGAACAAGCTCCACAGGCGAGTTCGCTTGATGCGCAATTTCAAGAGTTAATGTAGTTGGATCTTTAAGTCCTGTTCCTGGATTAACTAAACCAGCAGCTTGAACTACAATTCCCAAACGAGCGATTGATGATTTCCCTTCTAAGGTCGCCGCGTACTTCTTTGATATCGAAATCTTCTCAAGTGTTGATGCGAGTACAAATTGATTGGGTGATAGTAAAAAGGCTTCATCTTTTTCGATCGTAAAAACTTCAGAGTTCTTTAAAATAGCCTTACGATCATTAGGTCGGAACAGTCTGCCATGATGAAACACTAAAAACGTATCACCAAGTTTTAGATCAATACTACATGGACCTACTGCTGTTTTGTCAAAAGGTGAAATTACTATCTCACGAGATTCAATTGCTACTAAAATATCTTGATAAGAAAGAATCATGGCCAATCTTCTCCGAAAATATTTTTCTATTGAAAGAAATATTCATTTTTTTTCTGTTTTATTGATTGAAATAAATTTATTAGCGGAGACGAGTGCTAGAAAGCTAACATGAATGAATCCCACCAAGACCGGTTAAAAGTAGTTTTAATGAGAATTATTGAAGGATTTTCTGACTACTTCGTATCTAGTCTAGAGAAATCCTATCATCAGACCCCAAAAACTATTGAAGTTCGAAATATTACAGTTGAGCGAAAATTAGGTGCTACTGGCATTCATATCGTTAAAGTTCAACTTGAATCAGATTTGGGATTTGATGAAGCTAGCATTGCTGTAAAGATCTATGACGAACAAGAACAAGCATTGGAAGTTGTCAAACGTATCAATATTCTAGAGAAGCGCCTTTCTCATGAAAAATATTCATCATTCGGAATTTCATCAGCAGCAGTTATTTTTTTCTCTAGAAGCGTCATTGTTATGGAAGGGATACAAGGTGATGTTTTTCGTGACTCGAAAATCCCTCGACCTCAAAAATACCGGTATGCTGGAAGAACTCTTGCTGCCTTTCATGGATCTGAATCAGATCGTTGTTGGTTTGACAAATACAAACTATTACTTTCCAGGAGTTTAGAGAACTTACCGACAACAAAAGAATACAAACAATCATTAAAAGAGTTATTTGCCAAAGTAATGTCACGAGCGGAACAAGTATCTCAATTATCTGGATCTATTAGTTTTGGAGATTTTCATCCAGGAAATGTCATCTTTGATATTCGAATAGGTCAAAAACCAATGATAACAACCCATCTTATTGACCCAGAATATCTGGATACCTCAACTGAACATGATCGATTGGAGGATATCTGTAATTTCTTTGCGGTTGAAGCTGTTGACCAATACCGTCAAGATAAAGAATTAACTAATTTCAGGATGAATATAAAATCATTTTTGTCAGGTTATAATGAAATACTTGCTCATGAACAGACATCGTTTCAAAATTATTATTCTGAAGGATATATTCCTGTGAATTTTCATTTAGCTTTAATGATTTTGATGAGTATTATCAATATTCAAGATATGGCTGATCTTTTTGGTGGGGAAAAAGGAATCCAGCATGAAGTTGTCCTTCGCTGTCAACTAATTGAAAAACTTTTAAATTGGCATTCTTTTCCAGATTAGGTTAATAGATTGCATCATAAAGTCCTATACTCGAGTGCTGGAATTGCAACACAGATATTAGTCAACGATCCTCAAAAATTGTTAATTCTGTTAGATGCTGGAGATGGAATAATTCGAGATTTATTGAAAGAAAGAGTACATTTTCCCTTAACAGTTCCTTTACATATTTTCATTACTCACGGTCATTATGATCACTGTGGAGGTTTGTTTTCTCTACTGGGATTTTTACGAATGATTGGAAACTCTTCTCCAGTTGAAATTTATTATCCCGAAGGGGCAATCGAAATAGCAGGAGTAACCGATCTTTTTAACAATTCATATTCAGGGACAATTCCCTTTGAATTGAGAATTTCTTCTCTGAAACATTTAGATGAAATCAAACTAGGGGAAAATATCCAGATCATTTCCTATAAAATGAAACATATGGGATCCACTCTTTTTCATGGAGAATTACCTGAAATTCCTGCTTTATGATATGCTATCTATAGAAACAATGAGAAATGGTTGGTTTACACAGGTGATACTGGAATGAATGAGAATCTCCATACTTTAATAAGAAATGCAAACCATGCTTATATCGAAGCGACAAACTTAACCAATCAACAATCGAAATATCATCTCAATCTCGAAGAAGCGCGAAAATTAGGGAAAATGGCAAAGAATTTTACTTTAGTGCATACAAGAAAATCGAGTGAAAAGGATTAATACCATTATTACATTAATGCGAACTTCATACTGAAATAATTAATATTTCAAAGGCTTTAATTTTTTTTACTGTAATATTTCATATGCTCCTGAATAAATTTGTCTTTAGTAGGGGATAACTTGCTTTCCAAGTTCTTTCTTAAAGAAGTTGAATCAATTCATAATGACACCCAAAGTGGTGCTGCTGAAATCGCAGAAAAGTGTCTGAATACACTAAAAAACGAGTGTCTTAGATTAAAAACCAATCTCGATAGAACAAACTTGAAAATGGCAATTCAGCTACTTCTAGATACGCATCCAATGGCAGCTATCGAAAATGCTTTGATTCCCGTTTTTTTAAGGTTAATCCAATTAGTCGAACCAGATGGGATCAAGAATGGAGACCCAAAGACAACAATTGAGCTACTTTTCGCTACTCGGCGTGAACAGATGAGGATAGGGGAATTAAATACTATCGAAAAGCTTACAGAAGTTTTACAAAAGAAAAGATCTATTCTGACATTTTCTCATTCCTCTACTATCACCAAGTCGCTAATAAAATTAGCAAAAGACGGATTTAATGATAAAGAAATCTTCGTTTTAGAATCACGACCACTTAAGGAAGGACAAAAAACAGCACTTTTCTTAGCCAAATCAGGTTTCAAAAAGGTCTTCTTAGGTATTGATTTTGCGATAGAGGCATTTTCAAAACAGGCTGAGATGGTTGTCTTAGGAGCGGATACAATCTATCCAAATGGACAAGTTCTTAACAAGATTGGTTCAGCAACAATTGCCAAATTATTTCATATGAGATCAAAAGAAGTCATTGTGGCCGCTTCACCTTCTAAAATTTGCCTAAGAGCATTTATTAGCGATAATCAAGAGTGGAGTGTAAAAATACCCCAAAGAAAACCAAAAGAAATCTCGAGCATTACAGCACCTAATCTTGAGATCTGGAACAAATATTTTGAGATAATCCAACCTGATTATATTTCTTCCTTAATAATGGACTCTCACCAGATATATACTCCGATTTCAAAACAAATCACAAAATTTATTGAAACAAATCAGCTAATTGAACAAATTAGATCATTTAAAGAAATATGGAATGATGTCAAGTTCAAATAGTTTCGCATTATAGACCAATTTGCATATTAGTTGATTCTTTACCATGGTTTTACAAGAACTGGTTGAATTGCTGGATCTTCAAAGATTAATTTACCTCGATAGATCTCTTTTTTATCAGCAGGATGGATTTTGGTAATTGTACCAGAGGTAATTTTTATCTTTACACTTTCATCTAAAGCTGGTTTATATGCTTCATCAAATACAAGTTTCCATGTCGAATTATTACTTTCATTCCAAGCAATTACGTGTATTTCATTTCGCTCATGATCTAATGATAAATCGAGAATATGGTAGAAACCTTTAAACTGCTCTGCTAAACCTTCAGTATCAGAAGCAGAAATTTGAATTGGAAGACTCTTTTTCCAAGCTGCTGGAACCCCTCGTTTTGTTAAATCATTCCCTTCTTCCCTCAATTTTTCCTTAAATGTTTTTTGAACCTTTAAGTCTAGTTCCACAAGATCAGGACGCAGTCTAGTGAGAATAAAAAGTCGTTTTATAGAATGGAAAGTCTCCTTACGGGTGCTGAAATTCTTTACAATGAATTTAAGAATTTCAATGGCTAACTCACGTTGGTCATGGGTGTAAAGGTCGTTTGCATATGTGTTCATTGATGAGATCATCCCATCTAAAAGATCTGGGAAGCGTTTTAGCTTGACAGCAGCATCATGGGGTTGATTCGTGGCAATTAATGAAACTGTAAGCCCAAGTAGCTGAGTTGGGGGCATTTCAGTTTCTATTGTGGGTATAGATTCAAATAAATCGAGTGCTTGTCTATACTGTCCTAATAATAAATACAATAAACCTTGAAGAGAAATTAGATTTTCAATCGCCTCCTTTCCTACTGAAATGAAGTTCATATAGACTCGGCATGCTTCAGCATGAACCAAAGCTTCTACTATATGATTTCGGGTTAATTTATAGTCTAAAAGCCAACTATGATGTTCAAATAATTCAGATCGAAGAAGACGTTCAACAATAACGCGTTGTTCAAGGTCATCAATTGAGTAAATTAATTCAGAGCTTTTTGTTAAGATTTCAACGAGAACGCGCTCTGCTTCCTGAACATTAAACCTTTCTCGGGTTTCTCTCGCCTTAATCACTAATTGTTGAGCTATAATAAACATATCTACAGGTGTAACAACTTCTGGCTCTGGTGGAAAGGGGATAATCACTTGATCTATTGAAGCCTCAGTTCCAACTTGAGCTGCTGTACGAACAAAACGAGCAGTATCAGTTAAATCATCAATTAGCATTGCAACATCTATGTACCGTCTTGTTCTTTTTTTGTAACTCCAAGAAGCTCGAAATACCCTCTCAACGGTTTTATCTAATATTTTCCGCATCTCTGAATCTGATACAGCTGCTGCAAGAATAGAAACAAAGGATCCACAAGAAAGATGAGCAATTCCTTTAAAATTACGATTCTCTTTAATGATTCGAGCTACCCCTTCATCGTCTGATACTAAAGCAACCTTATTATTGTCTTTCAGGGTAAATTTTTTGGCTAGAATCACAACATCAATATCAGCTGGATCATCTTTCACGCGAACCATGCGTTCCTGTACCGCATACTTTGCAGTTTGATTCCAAAGATTTGAACTACGATTCACACGTTCCATCCTAACATATTTAGGAATCAATCTCCGTAATTCCCGAAATTTCCCAGGAATATCTGATTTGGGAAGCTCTTCAGGTACCATTACCTCCATCCCTACAGAATTAGCAATTTTTTGAAGATTAGGTAATAAAGTATTAGAAACACCTGCATTCATCAGTGAAATGAAGAAATTAGTATCAATTACAACAACATCAAAAAGAGTAGTAGTCATCGATTGTTACTCCTCATCAAAAAGGTTTTTACTCAGAATGACGTCTCTTACAACCAACTAGGAGAAAATAGCGGAGGGCGTGATTCGAACACGCGTAATACGGCTTTGCAGGCCGCTCCTTAGCCAATAGGGCCGATTAACCCGAAGTTATAGCCACTTTGGTACCTCCGCAAATAACTATGTAAATATTCGGACAATTTTACTTTAGTACCAGTTTAATCGTCCCTTTTAATGGGATGATATAAACTTTGTTATATCACTCCTGCTATTTATCAAATTCTTTCTCTAAGACGTGTAGATAACATAACTCACATAAAAATTGTATTTCATAATGTATTCATATTAAATATCAAATTTTAAACTAAAAGCCTTCTGATAAACCCATCCTCGCACCGATAGTATAGAATAATCTCCTTAAATCTTCCTACACCGTTGTTTAATTCCAACTTCTAATACAAAACATTAAAGAGAAAGGAAGTCTATCTTTAATTAGAGGTAGTTTATTCCAATGAGTGAACAAAAAATTCATGCTTTCGTACCTAGCATGGACGGTGAATATATCCCAATAAAATTCACCTCTCCTGAAAAGGATTTAAAGAAATCAGAAGTAATTATTTTTCTAGATGAAGAAAGCCGCCAGATTTTCATTTGGACGGGATCCGAATCTTCAGTTAGGAAACGATTCATCTCCAGTCAAATTGCTCGCCAAATGAGACTTGAAAGAGGGATGACCCATAGAATATCCACGGAAGATCAAGGAAATGAAACATCGAAGTTTTTAGAATTTATAGAGGGACTTCATGGCACAGTAATAACAGCTAGCGCCCTTTTAGAAGTTTCACCTCCTACAATCTCTACTGATCTACCTGAACCACAACCGAAAGAAATAGTCACCCATCCTGCAACTCTGAAAAAGGTGACTGCAGTAAAAAAAGCCCCCACCAAAGTTATCTCTCCCAAACCAGAAGTAAAGCCAGATGCAGTTCCACTTGTCCCAGAAGAATATGATGTAGAATATTTTTGTGAGGAGGTAACCTCTGTAGTACCTGAAACTAAAGCAAAATTGATTTTTGAGGCCGTCACCAGAGAGTTGATTCTGACGACCCTTCACATCTCAACAGCAGCTACAGAAGGTAGGATAGCTCTTTATTCAGTTCCAAAAAAAGAGAAGACTGTATCATGTGAATCCTTGAAACCAATTTTTGTAGTATATCTTCAAGAGGGGTCACCAATTTTAGAGTTAGATGATCTTTATATCCCTATCCCCCCTAGTAATTCGATTTATTTTACCTGCCCAGCTAATACTTTTATCAGCATTAATTTAGAATCATAAAAACCACTTAGGAGGGTATTCTTTCTTTTTTGGGTAAATAAATAATTATATCGACCCAAATTTGCCTCATAAAAGAAGAAAACTGGGATATGGTTCAAATGGGAGAGAGATTCTATTAAAAATATCAACGGAAAGGAATTTTAAATTTAGACTCAACTCTCTGGTAAAACACACCTCATCTCCAGAAACGTGTTTAGGGTGCTTTAAAATGAGTGATGAACAAAAAATTAATTCTCGAATCGCGGGGTTCTTCAAAAAAAGCCCTGAAGAACGTCAAAATATTATTCAAAAGCTTTGTAACCTTAATCAAGAAGATATAGAATATTTAAAGGAATCTACAAGTATATTAGATAAAGCTGGCCAAGGCCATTATATTGAGAATACCATTGCAGTTATGCAAATCCCTTTAGGTATTGCTACAAATTTCACTATAAATGGGATCGATTATTTAATACCAATGGCCGTAGAAGAAGCATCAGTTGTAGCTGCAGCATCAAATTCAGCAAAAATAGCTCGTGTCGGAGGAGGATTCTTCACTAGTACAACCTCTCCGATTATGATAGGTCAAATTCAACTAATAAACGTCCCAGATCCTTATAATGTTCATAAAACTATCTTAGAACATGAGAAAGAAATAGTTGATCTAGCAAATAAGCAGGATCCGATTTTAGTAAAATTTGGAGGAGGTTGCCGCGGAATAAATGTTAAAGTCTTACTTAATACCTCGAAAGGATCTATGGTTATAACCGAACTACTAGTGGACGTTCGTGATGCAATGGGAGCGAATGCGGTTAACACAATGAATGAAGCTGTTGCTCCTTTATTAGAAACGATCACTGGAGGTCAAGCTCTTTTAAGAATTATTTCAAATTTAGCAGATCGTCGATTGGTAAGAGCAAGAGCAGTTTTTCCAGCAGCGGAGCTAGAAACTCCTAATATGAAGGGAGGCGAAGTTGTGGAAGGTATTCTTAACGCATATGCATTTGCAGAAGCGGATCCTTATCGTTGTAGCACCCACAATAAGGGAATTATGAATGGAATTGATGCAGTTGCCATTGCAACTGCGCAGGATTGGAGAGCGATAGAGGCAGGCGCTCATACATATGCAGCGGTCAAAGTTCCTGGAAAATATTCTTCATTAACAACTTGGGAAAAAGATAAAAACGGAAATCTTGTCGGTACGATCGAAATTCCCCTCGCGGTTGGTTTAGTAGGGGGTGTTGCGAGGATTCACCCTCTTGCTCAGATTTCTTTCAAGATACTCCGATTAAAGATTCCTGGAGGAGCTCTCAAGCTTGCGGAAATAATGGCTGTTGTTGGATTAGCTCAAAATTTTGGTGCTCTTCGGGCTTTAGCAACTGTAGGTATTCAAGCTGGACATATGAAACTTCATGCTCGTAATCTAGCAGCTTCTATGGGAGCTAAAGGAGAAGAAATCGATGATATTGTACAAAGGTTAACTGAGCGAAAGTTAAAAGTCACTTTTGACACCGTTAAAGAAATTTACGAAGAGATTAAAGCTTAGAAAACTTAAGAAATTATCAATCCCCATCTAAGATGTCTAGATTATCAATATATTCTAGACCATCATCTATTTTTTCGTTTTCCTGCCATAGATCCCTTCCCATCAACCTCAATCTACATGTAGGACTTAATAGGTTTAATTTCATTAAAAGATTCACCAACATTCTACCAGTTGCTCCCCAAATTATCTCTCCATTATAATCAAAAAAAGGCACTTGAAAAGTGAAGTTTTCCTTATAGGTCATCTCTTCCACATAAAACCGATCGGAAAAAGTTAAATCGGAAAGAGGAACTTCTAAAACGTAATCGATTTCAGTGGTGAGAATGTTACCTACATCAACTTCGTTAATGTCTTCGATATATCCTATGACAGGAGTAACAACGTATTTACTTATGGTTAAGAGATCATCTAGCAAACCAACGATGATTATTTTTTGAATCCCTAATTCTTCATCTATTTCCCGGAATGCTGTCGAAATAATATCTGTATCTTGATCATCTTCATACCTTCCCCCTGGAAAAGAAATTTCATTTTTATGATTGCGTACATTGTCTGTTCGACGTGTAAAAATTAAACTCCAGCTCTTCTCCCGAAGAACGAAAGGAATTAATACTCCTGCTCGTTGGAAACCCTCTGGAAGATCAATGATTAAGCGAGAATCACTTTGAAGGATTGAACGTAATTCTTCTAAACATATTGGCAGATTGGGCAACGGAATATCTCAAGCGAATCCATTGAAGCTTTCTTTATAAGAGTAAATCGCTTACTCTTGTATTCCGCTAACTATTTAATTTGTTGATTTTATATAGATGAACATTAAATAATTCATTTGCTACCTTCATACGATCTGAGGATTAAGAGAGTGCCTTTTATCAACTTAAATTTTTCAGAAGCAAACCAAACCTTACAGGATCCGTCTTTTATCGTTCAATTATTGAAAGAGAAGAAGATTAACCCAAAAGAAGCCAATCTATTAGAGAAACTAGGCCTTTATTCCCGTAATCGTCTACCCGAGGTGCTTGAAGAGATTAGAACAATCTGTGAGCATTCCTTTGGAGTTAAATCTGAAGATGCCTTTCAAGGATTATCTCGATTTATTAAAAGCCAAAATAAACGTGTTTCTTGGGTTATCTTCTCAAGAACGTTTCAGTCTATAGAATATGATGACAGAAATCCCCTTGAAGACTATGTTCCTCGTGTATCGGAAGTACTGACTATTTCCTCAAAATTTAGAATCATCAAATGAGTGACGTAAATGCAACCAATAGATTGCGAAAAGTTACTAAATGAGGCAACAGAAGCTTCTAAACATTCTCTTGATGTATCAGCAAAGATTTTCGAAGAAGCTGCAAAATGTTTCGATAAAACGGGAGATCGGAAAAGTGCTGGTCAATGTCTTACGTTAGCAGGGGATTTCTTCCTAGACTTAGATAATAAAGAGAAAGCAGCTACCTGTTATGGAAAGGCAATTATGCGGTATTTGATGAGTGATGACTTAAGTACAGCGGAGATTCTAATTGAGAAAGGAAAAGAATACGGATTTTCTTCATCAACCCACCAATATCGAATTGCGTTAGATGCATTAGAAAGACAAGCCATGGCAAAAATCGAGGAAGAGAAGTCAGAGGAACTTGAAATCGAAACCCTACCTGATATTGACATTCTACCTGTTGAAGAGGAAGAGGAGCTCATTCCACTTAATTCTGATCTTTTTTCTTTAGATGAAGAAGTTCAGCCAAAAAAACAAGAATTCATTATCCCACAGCTAGAAGATGAACAATCTTTGACCTTAGGTTCTTTTGCTGTACTTGCAGCCGTATCACAGGCAACAAGGGAAAAATCAACAAATGAAATACAGGCCAATGCCTTCGTTAAGAATGCTTCTGGTGAATCACAACTTATTGAACCAAAATTTGAAATAAACTCTTTACAGTCTGTTGAAATATCATCTGATTCCAATGGAGAATCTATGGTTAAACAAACTCCTGAAACTGAAGAGGGAAAAAAATGGGCTGAATCTTTAGAAGATACAGATACTCTTGATTTAGATTATGCTGCGAAAACAGAAATTACAAATGAGTTCGAGGATGATTTAATTGATATCGAAATAGTTAACACTATTCCATTTAGCTTTCAAGTAGTCAACGTCAAATCAGACTTTGAATTAGATGAAAAGAAGCCAACGACCGAAGGATTGGTTTTTACTTGGAAAAAAGATAGGATTGAACCAGGGGAGAAGATTTCAGTTGAATATGTTCTGAGAAAGCGGATAGAACGCTCTATCATCTTACGAAAAGCTAACAAGGTCTCTGTCGTTAATTTATATCATTCAGTACAGCAACAGATGCAAGCTAACTTGGATTTTGTAAATACATCAGGACAAGTCTTTCGTGAAATCTTGGTTGAGGATGTTATCCCCCCAGAGCTGATTGTCAACCAATCAAAGACGAATAAAGAAATTAAGCCTGTTTCTATACCAACTCACGACAGTACACTTTATCGATGGCTTTTTAGCAGTCTTACACCTGGTGATAATTTTTCTGTCAATTACGAATTTCGAGAAAAACCTATAACCAGACACTATAAGAATGAAATTGATCTTGAGGATGGTTTAGTTCGAATTGAAAAGATCTCGCAGCCTATTGTAGATTCAACTCAGTCTGAATACATGTGGTTGCTTTATATAGAAAAACCAATAGCTGAAGATATTACTGTAATAGATCGAATTCCTTCAGATTATCGGCTTTTATTAGTAGATCCTCCTCATCATAATCCCTCAATAAAGAAAGAAAAAACACATCAAGTCCTTACTTGGCGATTAAGTCCTGACGACGTTCCTACCGTAGTTATTTTGAGAATAAGCGGAAATGAATCCTTTACTCCCTTAGCACCATCCATAGAATTCGCTAGTGGGCTTAAAATCCAATTAGTTGAACGAACAACATCGTCAGAGAAAAAATTAGTCGATATCCGACGTTTAAGTCAAAGCTTAATGGAATAGAAAACTATATTCATGGAATTACCAAGAATGGATCTTACAATTCTCGCAGTTCATTGGGATGATATTTCTGGCCCATCTATCATCTCCCTATTTCCACATACAACTTTAAACGATCCTGAGTCTGTCGCTCTGCAGATTTATCTTGCATCAGTGACGGTTTTTGGCCAACACGGACACTCACAGAGAACAGAATTCTCTGTTCCTTTACTTAGCCTAGGGCAAGGTATCACTGCCCGTGTTGCGTTTGATTCATGGCCAGATACATCCTTGCGTGGAAAAGAGCGCCTATTCTTTTTAGCGTTTTTGACTGATCAGACTACAGGAGAATCAATTAACTCTCATCTCAATAATTTTATATTTAAATATCTAGATAATTTGAAGGATGAAAAATCAAGCTTTTCTGCAGAAGAAGTGTGGAAGGCTGTAATTAATTCTTTTAAAGCACCAGAGGAAAAAGAACCAGTTGATGCCATATCTTTCGAAGTTGATTCAGAATATGCCATCCCAAGAGCTCTTGAAGATCTTGAAACTGCTAGAGATGCCTGGGATACCCTCAATGACAGAAATCAATTGTGGACAGCTTTACGTGTTGCAAACCGCTTAGAAAATGTTGAAGACAAAGGAGCTGCAGCTGCTTTTAACCTAGTTGGTAAAATTCTTCTAGCTGGACGCAGTTATAGAGAAGCAGGGGAAGCATTTGAAAAAGCAACTGATTGTTACACGCGAGCTAGATTATTTGAGAGCGCAGGAGAAAGCTCATATTTCGCAGGCAAATGTGCTTACCATTTACAAGAATTTGAGAGAGCAATTGAACTAATTCAAGCTGCAACCCTCTGGATAAAAGATCCAACATTAATTGCATCAATTAATTATGATATGGGTATTGTACTTCATGAGCAATCTCGATATGAAGAAGCAAATGGATGTTTTGAGAAAGCTGTTCGATTAGCATCAGATTTAGATAAACAGATCGCCGCAGAATATGCTTCAACTTTCGCTAGTAGACTAATGTATCAAGCTGATAAAGAAAAAGAAGTAAATCCTGCCTATGCTCTCGGATTAATTAGAAGATCAGCCGACCAACGAGAAGAAGCCGCTCGTTTACTTCAATTAATCGAAAAAGGCGCTCATGCTGCCGCCACATCGTTGATATTGGCTGTTAGCGCTTACTTTTCTCTTGGTAACAAAGTGAAAGGGGTAAATCTGCTAGAAACAGCAACTAATCTTTTTATTGAAGCTGAAGACTATATTTCTGCAAGTCGGTCTTTATATGATGGCGTTCGGATGATCAGAGATGAAAAAAGATCGTATGATCTACTTTCTCAAGCTTTAACCTTACTAGAAAGACAAGAGGCGAATTTTCAAAGTGATAGATTACTGGGATTGATTTTTTTTGAAAAAGGGAAAATAGAGGAAAAAATGAACCAGTTGTCAATAGCCCTAAGCTCATTCGAGAACGCTTTAGATTATCTTAAGAAATCGAGGGCTCCTAATCTTGATTTAATACCTATTTATATTCAACATGCAAATACTCTTTTTAAGCTGGAGGACTTTGAAAAAGCAGCAGAACTCTTTCTTATCGGAACAGAGGGATTATCTTCACTTCCTCCTACAGAAACAGTTGTGGATCAAAAGAAGAAAACTTTAATGAATGCTTTGATTAGTTTACGACGAGCAAGTACTGCCTACCATAATGCTGCCACCATTATTCTAAAGGAAGAAGATGAAAACCGCGCTATCACGATGTTTGCTCACTCCGTCTGTCTTCTTATAGATTGGGTTGAAAAGAATCCTAAAAGTAATCAAAGTGAAGTAAAAAAAGTGATTGAAACCCGTATTTCTCGCTTATCCGTTAAGAAAGATCTACTTTTGTTAGCAGAGTCGAAATTTAAGATCGATTCGATGATTGAAAGTTTAAATATGACTCTTCAATCTTTTCATACTTAATTAGACTAACTTTGGTTTTGACTCGTCAATAAGATCCTCTTTCTTTTTCTGTAGCTTTACTTTACGTTCATTCATCCGATTGATAATTTCTGAGTGTTTACTTTCAGAGATCTCATTATTAAGGAATTTTTCATCTGCAGCATTAATGGAGTCTTCAATACGGGATATAGCTTCTTCTATTTCTTGTAATTGAGGAGCTTGTTGCGGATCTTCAAGATAAAATGTTACATCATCTGAGGCCATTGCTTCAAGATCTTCATCTGTTTTATGAATCATTTTAACAAATTTTGGCCTCTCAAAATGTGCATGCTTGCTCTTGGACCTCCGCTTTGGGGGCTTTGGAGGCCGTGGGGCCCTTGGAGCCTTTAAAGGTTTCAAACCTTTAAGTGCCTTCAGACCTTTCCTAGGAGTATCAGACAACACCTCGTCCTCACCAACAACGAATCCTATCTTCTCACCTTTTGTTTCAGCAAAAAGCAATTGAGGATCTTCTCTAAATAGCGTTTCGACTCGTTTGGTGAATAATTGATTGAAGTTATGTTGATCTTGGATAATCCTTTCTCGCATCTCTTCTAGATTAATTGGATCTCCTTCTTGGATATCGATACCGAAAACGCGTACTTTCTCTCCTTGAGGTGTCTCGATAACAGAAACAAAAGGAGTTTGCACAAATGAATAATCAGGGGTTTCTAATACTGTAACAAATCCACCGAAGACTTGTACGTATTGTCCAACACCTTTCATTTCAATAACTTTCACAAGTCCTCCAAAAATATGTACTAGTTCCATCATATTCGATTCAAAAACATAAATGCCAGGTAACCTTACTAGAGAATAATCCTCAGTTTCTGTAATTGCATATTTCGATGGAGTAGCATCAAGAACTGATGAAAAAATTCCTTGTGGTCCACGCCAAGCTTTTAGATCATTAAATGCTTTTTTACTTTTCTCAAAAATATCTGTGACTGTTTCAATGCCCACATTCTTTAATTCGGTCTCAGTTAAGTCACTCATTTCTTTAGGAGTTAATTGTAGCTTTACTTTATCCCATTCTTCAGGAGGTAACCAAATTGTGGTTGTTCCATCAATTTCTTGTGTTTTTGGAGTGTCTTGATCTTCAGTTTTTGTCTCCACTTCTGATTTTCCCATAAGAACTAACGCTGTACCCTTCTCTGTAACAGTTGGTACTGCAATCGTACCTTTAGTTGCAGTTAAGGATGTTTTTCCCTTGCTTACAAGTTTCAATTGATCAGTTGGAATAGTATAGACTCGTTCTGGCTTTTTAAACTCTGTAGATTGAATTGTTTTAGCAAAATTTTGGACACGACTCCCAATCTGACTTGTTGGGTCAATTGCCCGAGCTTGACCTGAGAGGGCGTTTGCCAAGGAGCCAAATCTATTTTTTTGCGTTTTTGGAGCAAAAATAAGGATAAATCCTATTAATAGACTTAAGAAAGAGGTAAATTGAAAGATTTCAAGATAAGTTGGATTGATCCATTGGAGTAAAAGAAATATAAGAAAACAAAAACCACCAAACAGAAATGTATCACGAAGCCTTTCTGTTCGGGATCTTAAAGCCTGATATTGATTAAACAGGTCAGTAGCACTGATAGCAGAAACTGAAACTTGTTTGGGGGCTACTGGAAGTAAACTACCAACTAAGAACAGAAAGTATCCAATGATTAGTAGGGCTTCAAAATCAATAGTAGGAAAAAATATGGGATTAAAAAGATGAATTCCCTTGAAAAAGTAAATAATTAAAAATGCTGTCCAACAAGCTTGAAGAATTTTTTGGATATAGAACCAGTAACCCATTTTTAGAGTCTGAAAAGAAAAACTATTCCATAAAATTATGAGAGGAATAAGAAGGCTTACAATCGTTCTTTCAATATCGTCATACATTAATCCATTCAAATCGGGAATAGTGTAATTTGGAGTAGAAATTAAGATTAGAATAAAGAAAATAATTATTTTGCCCGCACGATTCATAGAAGAAGCTGCTGATTTATCATCCTTTATGATGGATCTATATCCTGGTATAAATATAAATAGGCTGATTACACCAGTGAATATAGTCGCACGAAATAGCACAGTTTGTGGAAACAGAAATGCTGAAAGCCACCAGAAAATCAACAGAAGTAAAAAGACTAAATCAAGAAAAGTTCTGGGTTTGAAAAACTGTTCAGTCTGGTCTAAAGCAAATCCTTCTAGAGATCGATATTTTGGTAATTGCAATTGTTCAGTCACGTAAATTCAACCTTTTCATAAGAATGGTCTACAATAGCCGATTAGTAAGGATGTTGTAAGGATTACTTCTCTTACACTTTCATGTATGAGTCTTACCTAACTCCTTTAAATAGTGTAGGGTTGCGGTATGTGTATGAACAAGTAAGTTTTGGGTCTTAATCTAGAAAAATACTCATCTATTGGATAAGAAGCTGCCCTCCACAGAATGTACACCCTTCCCTAGTAATTTCGCGAGGATTAACGAGCGCACCACATTCAGAACAAACGATTAGTTCTTCATTAGGAGCATCTTCTAATATATCATTTCCATTAGCAAAAATATTGTTTGTCTCTAACTCTTCGAGCTCTTCCTCTGTAATAATGGGGATTTTCTTTTTAGGCTCTTCAAGTCTTAGATCTAGCTCAGGTTCCTTTCTAACGGTTTCAACTTTGGTTTGATTATCAGATTTTGGGCTTAAAATGATTTCTTTTGGTTTATCTGAAAATATACTGTCTAAACTTTGAGGAGCTAATTTTCTTGTACCTTTTATTTTCTTACGGATTCTTTGCTTTGTTTGTAAACTGGGTTTATCGATCTTCTCTTCAATTTCCATATTTCTCTGTTTTTCTTCAACGAATTTCTGTGTCTGTACTTCAGTGGTTGGAATCTCACTCAAATCTAATTCGATATTTCTATTATCCGTTAGTTGTTGTGCAGCCTTAGGGTACTTTATCATCCTGTCATAAATTCGGCCAGGACCAAAAATGTCTTCTGTATACTGTTTAACGTCTATTAATTTCATCAAATCTTCTTTAGACGATAACTCTCCCAGCATAAAACTAAGAGTGGCGATTGCATGTTTAACTAATACTTCTTTGATCTTTTTAAATTCGAAGTCAAAAAGCTGATGTGGAATAACGTGGTTTCCTTTAATATTCAACATCTGAATTCGTGTACCAGGATCTATTGAATATCCTAAATCTTTTAGGATGTACGCGGCTGATACTTGAGGTAATTTCGATTTGTAAGCTTTCAATGGCTTATTTATAGCTTTGGGTTTGACAAAATAGCTAGGATCCATTCTACCGTTTATCATCTCTGAGCGAATTCGATAGGCCTGTCTATTAGCATTCTCATATAGTTGAGTTAAAGTAATAGGATTTTCAGGATTAAAATTCTCTAGGTAAGTGTTAATAATTGTCTCTTGGAAGTACTTTTGCAGTTTTGAAAAGTCTGCACGCTTTGATTCCAAACCTGTTAATTCTTTCTCTATCCATTTGCCTTCGCTGTAACTATAAACAATGTATTTTTTCTTACCCATCATAAACTGAAAATCATAAGGCCCATCTTGCTCAAACTGTATAAGACTCTTACTGGATCTGTGTATATTCTCAATATCCCCATTATTTATCCAATAATTATCATTTCTTGAAATTGCTGCAACTTTATTATTGAGTATTTTATCAATTAGACTGACTTTGTAAATTTTTGATCCATTTTTATTGGAGTTTTCAATTGTAACAGGAAATTCTAAAGGAAATAACTTCGGTACCCATAGCCAAATACCATCAGTATCTAATTCTACAACCAAACCCAATATTTTTTCCAGTTCATTTGCAGCCCAATATATTAAATCAGCTGATAATTTCGTCGTAATCCCAGCGCAAGGCATACTGGCATTCCTGACGCCTCCCTTCATGCCTAAAAGGCCATAAATACTATTCAAAGGAACTTTCATTCCAATTTGAGTACTTTCGTGAAATTTTTGTTGGCGGAGTAACTTTGCTGGAACGGATCGATTCTGATACTTTTGTGAAATAATCTGTGATAGTCGTTTCGCTTCAATTTTATGTTTTACTCGGGTGTTAAAGAAATCATCCATTATTCTCGCAACGAAATTATACGCTTTTTGACAGACACGTGATTGTACGGATAATAATATGGTAATTTTCTTGGTTCTAACATCCAAGCTCAAAAAAGTGTTGCCTGGCAGTTGAATATTTTCCAGTGTATCTTCAAAAATATCAAAATGATTGAGATTTAATTTCGTTGTTAATTGTGTTGCTTCTACTGAGTTACGTAGCCATTGTTGAAGTGCTACAAATGGATCTTTCTCTATGCTTGAGCCAAAATATGTTTGATTAATAGAAACCTTTTCAAGTCTTGAACTGTCTTTGAGAATATACGCTTCTGTTTTTCTCCCATCAAAAGTGAATATTTCTCTTGATCGAGTCATTCCATTTTGAATTGGTTCATATCTTTTACATTTTGCTTCATCTTGAGCTTTACAAATGGATGATGAGCATTTATTTAGCCCACTATCTTTGAAACGGCAAGGGCGGTTTGCAGAGAGTTTGATGACCCAATCACCTTCAAAGAAACAACTATTATCAGCTTCAGCAAGCTCACAAACACGACATTTAGCTGTAGGTACTATTCCTGATGGTTGAAGTTTATATTGACGAATTTGAGAAGGATACATCGATGTTACATCTACATGAACACCTTTAAGTTGAGTTTTTCCATTTAAGGAGGAAAGCTGGTCTATTCGGGTTAGTACCTCTTCAACAACTTTTGACACATTAATAGGCTGATAACCAGATATCTCCTCTAAAATATCTCTAATAGAATTTAGCTGTCGCGTTTGTTCTTGATGTGGAGTGCCGTTCCTTAAGAGTTCGAGCTCTACTTGTTTTAAGAATTGTACTGGATCTTCTGAGTATTCTACTTTCACTTCCCCCATTTCAGCTAAAAGACGTTTCTCAAACTCTTCCTTTATCACTTCTTTAGCTATTTTGTTACTTTCTTTTATAATTACTCTTTCAACAGTCTGTTTAAGGTCTCCTAGTGCCTTTCTATTTACTTGATAATCATAGTAAAGATCGCTTCGCCATATACCTGGCCTTTTAGCTTCAACCAATCCTCCTGTATATGCTAATGATTCAATGACTATACTAGGTGAAAAAGAAACAATACCATTCTGCCCAATTCTCCTCCTCCCTATTATTTGATGCTTGTGATCTTCCGCATCAATCAAAAGGTCATCTAGTGATCCTGCTCGTCGTGTTAATAACTCTGATGCTGTGACTGGGAATATCTGTCCCATCGAAATGAAAAAATCTAGAACTATTTCTCTGACATATTTCCATGTAATATATCCATCACAACCAGCGTACGCAATAGCAGAAATTGGATCTTTTTTGATATTTAAAAGAAATTCTCTCCCTAAAGGAATTATTTTCAGTTTTTTCTCGACACTCGGTTTCAAACCTAAATCTTTTTTGGGTAAATAGCTATATTTTTCATTAAATAAATAAGCATCCAAATGAATAATACCTGCGCCTGCTACATGATCTATGTTTGCAGAAGAATAATATTTATGCAAGTCTTTTCTGGTTATATTCCTTGATTGACGAAATTTTATTTCAAAACCAGTCTCTTTTTCAAAAGAAATTTTGTGTTTTTCAGAGCGAAGGGCAAGAAAAGGTATATCAAAACGTCCTCCAAAGAAATCTGTAAGTACGTCTGGACGATACTGGTCGATAGCACGATAGAAAAGCTGAATTAGTTCTTTTTCATTTGGTACAACAATCAAATCTATCAGAAAGTTCTCTATTACGTCTGTAAATTCATGTGTTGACTCGGAAAACACCCAATCAACCCATGGTTTAGTGTGAGCATCATCTTTTTGGCGAAGAAGCATATATAGCCTCTTCTTCAGTTTTGTAGTATCTACTATTCCTGAATTAATTATTAATTTATTTTCCTTACCAGTAAATATTGACATCATTGATATCTGATCTTTATTGGGATTTGGGTCACGTGTTTGTTCAAAATCGGTTTCAATATCAAATGCTAAGATTTTCAATGGAGGAGGGGTTCTATCAGTTAAAGGGGATAGATTTAGAATTTCTCCTCTATTAATTTCAGCAAAATACCAAGCTCCCACTCTAACATCATGATCTATCGCACAACGATGATGGAATAGTACGTCTGCTTCCCGCCATTCTTTTACTCCAGTTATCTCTTCAGTTTTTGTACGTAGATTTGGCACTGATCCTGGACGATCAGCAGTCACTTTAAGAAAAGGGTTTTTAACTAAGAATGTAAGATCAGCAGCATCATAATAATCACCTTTCTCTACTTTAACTACCTGTTGATCTCCAATCTCTCTTATTTGAATTATTATTTGGTTGATTTCATTCTGTGATAATCCATCCTCAAGTAACAAGAAAAAATAAGGTTCGTGTCTTAAGAAAGCTTTACGTTTTTGATGATCTTCATTTAGAAAATAGATTTGGATTCCATTAACTAGTTTCGACTTAATGTACTCTCTATCTTCGTATTGAGGATAAGATTCATAAGCATCCTCCCATTGACTATGAGTTTCATAATCCAAGATAAAAATAGGAATTTTTTCTCGTTCATTATAGCGAAATGGCTGGAACCAAGATCTGTAGCCTGCATGAAATGACAATGACCGCCCTGATTTTGACATAAGGAGTACCAACAGCGAATAAAATGGAGAGAGATATTATAGCTACAAATTCAAGAGGTGAGTTTTTTGACTTTGTTTCATCTTAATTTTTTCCATTTGTAATTCTATGATTATATTTTTCTCTTTATCCTTCTGAAATCCGAGAATAACAAATTCGAAAAAAACCCCTCTACTGAATCAAGTGTTATAATCTGACTTATCTCGATTTAAAAAGGTACATGATACCTCTTGGCTTTTATAAGGAAGATATATCTTTATAAAGTGCCTTTATAAATTACAATTTTAATTCTCTTCTTCATTCTACCAACAGGTTTAGAAAATTGTAAAAAACAAAAATAAATGAATATAGTCGGAATTTTTACCCTTTACTAAAAAATCTAAGGTGACCTAGTGACTCAACATAAAACTCCTTTGAAGAATGATATAAATCAATTAACAAGCCTTTTTCGTAAAATTATAACAAAAATTTCCTTAGAAATCCCCCCGAATCTTAATATTCCTAATTTGTTTATTAACACTTTTGAATCCATGATACTTAACAAGAAAGATGAGAATAAGGCTGGGAAGATAAGTGCTGCGTATCTGTTAATTACTCAAGTAATATTTTATCAAATTTTAAGTGAAAAACGAATTACATTTCCTAAAATTCAAGTGGAATATCTTAACCATGAATTATTAACGAATTTATTCGCAAAAGCCCAAAGAATAACTGAAAATCCTATTTTAAAACCAAATATTGTAGAATTACTGGACAGTCATACTTACAAAAAGTTAGAAGACTCAATCAAAGAAGTTATTAATTTAAAACCAGAAATACTGCAATATGAAGCTTTAGCTCTAATTTTTAACACATTAATCCCATTTTCGCTTAGAAAACAAGTAGGAGCATATTATTCTGAATATAAAACTGCTAAACTTTTGAGTCACTTCGCCATAAACGATCCTTCCGTGAGGATTTTTGACCCCGCCTGCGGAAGTGGGGCATTATTAGTCGCTTCTTACAAACGTAAAAAAGAGTTAACAGAACTGAAGAAAGGAAACTTTTCAGATACAGATCATAGTCGATTTATTTCCCAAGATATTACTGGTATTGATATTATGCCTTTTGCTGTTCATCTCTCTACAGCGCATCTTGCTCTCCAAGCTCCCACTTATGAATTTCAAACTACCAGATTAGCTCTCCATGATTCGATTCTTTTAGAGCCTAATTCTAAAATAACCCAATGCTTTTGCATTAGAAATAATTCCGAAATCTCAAGATCAATTGAGTTAGATTTTGTCGATCTCGTTATTATGAATCCACCTTTTGTTAGACAGGAAAGTTTGAGAAAAATCAGAGATTCTTACAAAAATGAATTATTTGATAAATTTAATGAACATTCATCGCTCATTAATAAGAAAATAAGTTATTACTGCTATTTTCTTTTTCTTGCTGATAAATTCTTGAAATTCGGAGGTACTATTGCTACAGTCATTCCTGCGAGTTTCTTAAGAGTTGATACTACGTTTAAGATAAGAGAATGGCTATTAAAGCGTTATAATATCCAATATATCTTTTGTCAAAGAGATAAACCTAATTTTTCTGAAGATACTGCTTTTCGCGAAGTGCTATTAATAGCCACAAAAAATGGTCCTACGAATGAGTTAGAATACGTTATAATTAAAGATCTTGATAAAATTGAATCCTTTGAACAATTGCCTGATTCTTGGGAGAAAAGAAAAATTCCCTGCGCAGACCTTTCCTCAAATAATCTCTTTCTACCTATTGCTACATTAGGGGAATCGAATCTTTTCAAGATATGGCAATTATTTACTAGCCTGAAGGAATTGATTTCCTTTGACAAGTATCTAAGAACAACAAAATCTTGCCTTAAGCGAGGTATTGAAACTACAGAAGGAATTAAAATTCAGAATATGGTTATAAATGCATCTGGATCCAAATACCTCCGTCCAACAGATAAATGGATCTTTAAAAACGAAACAGCAACTAACGTGAAATGTATCAATCGAAATTCAAAAATACAAATCATTATCCCAAAATCCAATGTTATTCCACATCTACGGCGAATGTCAGGCGAAATTAGATTAGATATTAGTAAGAAGAAAGAGTACGTTATCATTTCACCATTTCCAAAATTTAAAAAAATAGATTTAAATGAAAAGAAGCAGAAAAATACTTTTGAGAAGTTTGACCGCTGGAGAACTTATGTTACAGAAAGAAAAACGAACCTAATGGTTGCACGACGTTTTGATATTTCCGCTTCAGGGACTTCTCTTTTTTCTTTCTTCAGCAAGGATAAGAGAACTCCCTCTGGGGTTATGTGGAGTATTATTGATATCAAAATCAATGATGCAAAAATTCTTTGTTTATATTTCAATAGTACACTAAACCTTCTTCAAATCTTCCTCAACAGAGTGGAAACTCGGGGAGCTTGGATGCAACTCCATGAATATGTCATTAAAGATTTAAAGGTTCCAAATATCAATGATTGGCATTTAGAAAAGAAAATTCCATTTTTTCGGTTATTTGATGAACTTAGTAAAGAGGAATTTCCTCCCTTATGGCAGCAACTCGCAATGAATGTTTCGCTTTCAGATATTACACAAGAACATTATGAATTATTGAAAGACCAATTCCAAAAATTCGACCAAGTGGTTGGGACAAAATTCATAGCGCGAAGAAAGATAGATGCCCTTTTTTTCAACAGTACTGGAATTAAGAACATGAATGAATCTCTAATTCAAGAAATATACTTAAATTTTTTAATGGAAATCGCTATCTTGAAAAAAATGATGAAGTAGTTATTTCTTATACATAAGAATATGGAAAGCATTTAGTAGAAGTACACTTAGGTAAAATAAGGCAATGAAAACTTCTCAGATGTTCGTAACTTTTATTAACTATAAATTGTATATTGAAGAAAAATAGGAGTAACTATAGAAAATGAGCTTTTGGGGCCGTCAATTCGAAAAGTATAGGACCGAATTAATTGGGTTATTAGCTGCTCTAGTTCTCATATCTGCTGGTCTGATTATACCTCTCTACATCCCTGATCAGCTACCTCAAGCTCCTCCCGGATATGAAGACGCTACTTGGGTTAAAAATCTTATATCCCTTCTTCTAATTGGAATGGGTATTCTCTGTTTTGCTTGGTTATTTGTAATTCATCGACATATTATACGGAGAAGTAAGAAAGATTACATGTACTAAAACTAAATCCTTTTTCAGGAATTTACTCAATTCAAAAGCAAATAAATAATAAGAGACTTTTCTATATTTACATTACCATTTCCGAGGTTGAATGATGCCTAAGAAAAAAGAACCTATTGTGGTATCTTCTAAAGTATGGGAAGTACTTCTTGAAATAGAAGCGTTAAGAATGAAGGAGAGAAAATTAATTCGCAATCTATGGTACGAATTAAAAGAGCAGGAGCATCGCAAAATTCATCAAATGGTGTTTGAACAGGCGTTACAGTCGAATTCCGCATTTCCTTCTGTTTCAAAAAAAGAATTAGATGATTGGGTTTCAGAGAACATAACTACCGTCTTCATAACACTCATAGGACAAGGAGATGTTATTGTCCAGGAGGAAGAACCTAGTAAGCCTCGAAAGTGGTTTACTCAGAGTGTGGAGATAATAAAGAAGAAAGTAAGTGAAACTCGTGAACAAGATTCGAGCGATGTGGAAAAATCTTAGACATAGTTAATATTTTTCTTAATAAATCCTATTTCTTCTTCTTTTAGATCAAACAATGTGTAAAAAAGTTGATCTATTTTTTTCTCTGATTTAAAAATTTCCTCTCTTAAGAAGTTTCTTTCTTTAGACTCTTCCTTTTGGGATTTTAATTCTTCATTCAACTCAAATATCCTTTCAACTATCTTTATGAAGACTTTTTGATCCCTTTTTTCAGTTTTAATGAATGGTAAGTTTTCAATTTGCCTTGGATAGTATTCATAGACAGTTCCTAATTTCTTCCCTTTAATCTTAAAATAAAATTCACATAATCCAGAATTCAAATATGCTAATAAATATCTGATATCAATCCCATCCTCAGGTAGAATTAGTACAATATCTTGAGAGAAATAACACCTCTTATCATCAATTGTAAAGTTGTTACTTGCAGATTTATACGGTGTTATAATTTTTGGTTTATTCCAGTCAATTGTAAACCTCTCATCACCTTTTCTCCAATGAAACCACGTATCTACCCTCGATCGATTCAATAACTCTTCTTTCTGTTCTTGAAGGTACTTCTCTAGGTTTGGATAGTCTGAAAGCTCTTTGATGGTTTTTCTATTTGATATTATGATGTAGTAGCGTGGATTAATTAGCCCAAACCGACTGATTTGACTATTTTTCAGCCAATTTCCTAGTATTCCTCTCTCAATGGAATATTTTTCCACTTTTTCTTCTGTTAAAACAAACACAGAGTCTTTACCAGTCTGAATACCCTTACTTAGAATTGTAAAATCTTTTAATCTGCCAGTAGCCTTAGATTCAATCTTATCTAAGATGGTCTGAAGTGCTGGGCGAATAAAATACCATTTTTCTCCTTTAAGTTGATTCTGGTTAATTATATAATTCTCGAAAAAGGGTGGTTCTATCCTCAGAGGAGGTAGCATTGGTTTAACTAGCTTGTAAATGATGATCTTATCTTTTATACATGTCTTTTTTAAGAAATAAATTGCAGTATCAATATTAGCATACTCAAATATCTTAAAATCTGAGAAATCAATGATTTTTTGGATGGCAGTCTCTTTTAAAATGTATTCTCTCAATTTCTTTGCTTTAAAAGCTTCCATTAAATATCTTGGGGAAATAAATGTAATATATCCATCTTTCTTGCACAATTCAATTGCTTTTTGGAAGAAGTAATAATAAATATCATTCTTACCTGTGTAAATCTCGGGAAATCTTTTTTTGTAATATCTCTTACTTTCTAGATCTTCAATAATATTAATATAAGGAGGATTTCCTATAATAATGTCAAATCCTCCCTTATTTATAACCTCTGGAAATTTATGAGTCCAAATAAACGCTAGATTTCCTTTTAAAGAAGGATCCTCTATTAAACTATCACCACATCTAATATTTTGTGATAAATCTATTATGTCTTTATCCTGTCCAGTAAGCTTTGAATTTAGGTTTGCTTTTGTGTTTTCGACAGAATTTTCATCAATATCTACTCCATAAATACCAGATTCTATTATCTGTCTTATATCTTCCATATCTATCCATTTTTCAAGATTTAAGTCAAGCTCTTTGTTATTTACAAGTTTTTCTTTCTTAATTTTTTTATAATTCTCCCCTTGTTCTTTGATTAACTTGATTTCTTTTGATATTTCGGAAAGCAAAGTAACTGCTTTAATTAAGAAGACTCCACTTCCACAGGCAGGATCAAGTATTTTGATACTTTTTAATTTATCCTCAAGAACATTAATCTCTTCCTGATATTCTAAAATCAAAGTTTTAATATTTTTAGCACTCCCTTTTGAAAGATAAGGAACGATTGTATTCCTACATATATAATCAGTCATATACTCTGGTGTATAAAATACTCCCTCTTCCTTACGCCTTTTCATTTCGAGTCTATTGTTCTTTGACTTTGATTTCATCATATTTCATCTTAACCAGAAAAAAAATCAAAAAAATCTAGTGCTTTTTTATGATAGCTAGGTTCTAATTGAGGATGCGCTTTCAAAGTCACTTTAAATTCTTTTTTAGTTAATTTATAGATTAGAGCAGCTAAGGCATCGAATTTAGTAACATAATCTATGTAATCTGTTTCTAATCGAGCTTTAGAAAGAGTAGAAGAAGCCTCCATTTTTCGTTTTGCCCATTCCTTTCCTAGTGGAATGAAATTTTTGACGACAGAAACCATATTTTGCTGTAATTCTTTAGTTGAATCGAATAAAGGAACTGTCATACCATCCATAATATATTGATTGATATTTATACCGTAACAAAGCTGACGTATTCTAAACTCAAAAGGTATGGAACACAATATCCCTGCTAAATAGAATTCGACATCAGGAATACTTGGAAAATTGTAGAGACAAATTACGCTATTAGAAATAGCAGATTTAGGAGGTAGAATAGCTATACGCATTCGTCTCCGTCTATGATTTCCTGAAAAATTTTTCCATGCAATGATTGTTTTATCCCAGAATGGAATCTTCCTCTGATACTCTTCAAATGATCGAATCCAATAACGAGGATGAGTATTATCAAAACCTAATCGTACTAAATGACGTCCTTCTATAAGAGGAAATTGAGTGGCACTTTTAACTAGAAGATCACGATGATTGGTCATATCTACCCCTCGTGAAGTTTTACAACCCCATTCATTAGAAGCAAGAGAAGGAAATTTAGTTATCTTCCTAATTATCTCTAAATCGAATTGATTCCGTACTGCTGGAATGATAAATTTGGGGGAAGACATGAGAATATCTTTTTGAACAAAATAAATGATATTAGCAGTGGTCTTAGACAATTTTCTTACTTTTATCTGTTCAAGAGCTTTTACTGATGAAATCCCTTTGATAAAGGGAAATTCTATACCTGCAGCCTTCTTCTGAGCTAGAATTACTAAAATACTGAGGCCAGCTTCGGCATCTGGGAATATTTCCTTATTTGAAATAAATTCTATAATTAGTTGAATATTCATTTCTTTAAGCAAAACACGACGTAATGGCTGACTATAGTATTCTCCCAAAAATCCTCCTGGTAGAATTACACCCAAGTAGCCATTAACACAACAAAGATTGAAAAAACGTTCGAAAAAAAGTTTAAACAAATTTTTCTCTCCTGGTTGCCACTGAAAGTATAGATTAAAATACTCTGTCGTGTTTCGATAAAATTCTTTAAGTTCTAAATACTTAGAATATGATTCATCATCGTTCTTTTGAATTGTTGAGATTTTTTGAGCGTAATCTGCTTTACCAATTGCAGTAG
>JBHLPG010000201.1:0-7054 GCA_048939725.1 Promethearchaeota archaeon
GCAAATCGAGTGAGGAAAAGGATGCAACTTTCCGTTATCATTTCGCAGGAGAAAACTGTATGGTATTTGGGTATGCATTCGCGGTTGAGAATCTTGAAGCACGTGGAGGCCAAGAAAATCTTTCAATCTGCTTTTTAATACGGCCACCATGGGGTAATCTTGAAAATCTTAACAAATTCAGAAGCGAATTAGTCGAACACTTTCGACAGATTTCCGAATTAATTAAATCGAATGCGGACGTGAAAATTATCCAGCAAAAGATGCAAGACACACGTAACTTCTTTACACGAGCGATGTTGACTTTCAGAAGGAAATTCAGGCAGGAGTTTTTAGAATGATTTTATACAAAGGAAAAAAAATGATAAAAAATCACCAACACTCCTACAGATCATTCCTTGTTCTTATACTCCTCATATTTACTGGTACAGTTACCTTGGATGTTTTGGCTAATAATACTTGGAATGATGTAGCAGAGAATTCTCCAAGATCCAAACCTTTACGACTTATGTCTTCAACTCCATTATCTCAACCAGAGATTAATCCGCAGTTAGTGAAAAATCAGGAAAAATTTTCTCCTACCGATGGTTTGATTCCAAACAATACCAAGTTTACTCCCACCTTAAAGATCGCTGCTTCATACGATGTAACAATAGATAAGATAAGTCCTGAAGCAATGGAGATCAATACCAGTTCAATGGAATTCATACTGAATTTTACATTATCAGAGGCTATTGGGCAAGAATCTACTGCTCTTGAAAAATTAACATTAAATAATACCCTAGAGAATTACCAAATTACTACTTGGTCTGATTGGCGTTATAGTCTAATTAGCGACCATTATTCTATAAAATTCATTCTTAATAATACAATTATTTCAAGCCTATCTCTTGGTGCGTACGATCTAACATTATATACTAATGTATTTGTTGGATCTTGGCATAAATCGAACGATTCTATTCTATTACCTATGAAAGATCTACAAATAACGGCTGAAATTTATCCAAAGCAGTTTAACAATAAACTTGATGAAGACCAATACTTCAATATAACAATTACCGTGAAGGTAGATGATGGAACTAGCATTCAAAACATCGATAAATTACCCGCAATACTTAATGATGATTCTAGAAATGTTAATCCTAATGCTACTATAATCTCTGCAACTCAAGAAGAATCCCGTCCTCTCCATTTTGTAAGATTTGTTGAAAATTCAACCCCAGAAGGGAGATTTACTTTTGAGGTTAATCTAACATATATTGATGCACCTTACTTTGAAGATGATGATCATACATTAACTGTAACAGTCACGACATACGAGGGGATTACAGGAAATATTACGAGGTTCAACTATTTCCAAGCAAAGGGAACTGTTTATCTCGTTAGGCTTAAAGAGATTACTATAGGTTCAAATGAACCACTAGACTATTATAATTTAACAAATGATGGAAAGAATCATACTGTATTTCGTGTTAATATTAATGAATCCATCAGTGTCACTTATGACGTTATTGATAATAGTACACAAAGTCCCCCTGAACCATTGGACCTGATTGCAGGCCAGCTAATCGGGTATCAGGATCCTAATCGACCTGATGTTGCAGGTGCTTGGAATTATTCCACAATCTCATCTTCAGGGAATGGAACTATTGTACTAACAGCAAATGTTCTTACTTCTTCAGGTGGATACCCCTTATTGTTCTTTGTAAGAGGCCATAGGGCATCCCAATTATCATCCCCTTCAAATATTACTATTTTTTGGGATTTATTATATTATGAATATACTTATTTTGATAATTTGGGAGATACAGGGGAAAGTCCCAATATCGATCAAAAAGCCCTGGGAGTTGATATCGGTGCCTGGTGGGCGTTTCAATTAACAGTTTACTATGCTTCAGATAGTACTCTTGCACGAAGTTCACAAATCTCCTATCATTTTTCTAACGAGCCTTGGCAAGATCTAACTGATGGAGAAGGCAGCGATGAGCTAGATGGTGTTTTTCTAATAAATCGTACTGAATCAGAAGCTACTGTTTTAAATCTTTCAATTCGAATAGTTAATGGATCTATTATCGATCCTCAAGGAACTTTGTTTGTCAATAAGACACAAAGCGAAACAAGTTTCAATATTTCCATAACATGGACGTACCTAATAGTTAGGATGATGCCCCAGGAATCAGACAAGCGATTGGGAGTAAATACTCAAACACAAGTCAATATAACAGCATACTGGGCACACGATCAAAATTTGTTTTTTACTGGCACCTTAATAGGGAGAGATCCACTTGGTTTAGTTGGCCTGCCTTTGGCAAATGGAAGGTATATTTGGTCAGGCTTAATCCAGAAAGATACTGGTGAATATACTTATGAAATTTCAAGGATTGGTAACAACATCTTCGGAGTAGAAACTTTTCGAAATTTAACCAATGGGCTAGAAGTTCAAACTACTATTATCTGGGAAGAAATCGAATTTTATTATTCTCAGGATGGGCAAAAATATCATAATGACTTAGTGTTTTTTGCGAATTTCAATGAAAATGCTACTCTATATTGTTATGGGAACCATACATATGATGGGGTACCATTCAAGGGAGAGGCGATCCTTTTAGACTTTGATCGTGGTAATGAATATCCATTGAATTTTAATTCGAGTGGTATCGCCATCTGGGAAGGTAATTTAAGCGATGCTCGTCTTCCTGTTTCCTTTAGTATCTATGAAATTAAACGCTCAACTGAAGTCGATTGGGGGGTCTATAAAGTAGGGAGTTTTTTGAAGACTAGCGCGAAAATATCTTGGGACAAAATCGTGGTAACCTTTACAGCTGATCAATCATATTCCCATGGAACTAGGGCAAGAATTGATATAAGTCTGGATTATTTAGTTTATTCTGATAAACTTGGGGGTGTTAATTATAATACTGTCGAATTTGACATCCTTTTAAGTAACGGTTCAACTCTTCATTTTGCTGGAGGAAATAATACTCACTTCTTTGATTATAGCGTTAACCCAGATAAACGTTGGTATAATCTGACATCCCTTTTTGATAGAAACACCGAATTAGATGGATTTGAGACTAGGTACAAGTGGAATGATGTAGCAGGAATGATACCTAAAGCTGATATGAATATGACGATCTGTTGGATCGATGATAAGCCCCCCTCTATCTTAGAACATCGTTGGTATGATTTTGGGAATGGTACAATCATAATAATAATAGATGTTACTGATAATGGTGAAAATTGGATTGGAAGTGGAATTAACAAAGTTGAACTTTTTGATACCAGGGACGGTGATCCTCAACGCTTTCCTGATACCGAGGCGCATAAATCTTACCAACTCACTTCTGGGGTTTATAGACATGTTTTCATTTATAGATTTGATCAATCTGGAGTATTTCGTTTTAATTTCAATCAGACCCTCAATTTGAAGTTGGATGTGACTGACAATGGTACACTTGACTTCCCAGAGTGGCTTGACGAATCAAAACGTAACTCACATACAGTCAGTACTGGTAACTTTTTGATTCAAGCAAATTATGATCCTGACAATCCCCTGTTCATCAAGAAAAATGGATACAAAATCATAATTTCATATAAGAATATGTCTTCTGAAGATTTGACAAATATCACAGATGGTGCCATAATTGTTACCGTAGTTGTCCAAGATTATTGGGCTGGATTGAATGATGACTCTGCTATTTTAGTTGTCACTGATATTTCAAATAGGATCTCTCTTCCACAAGAATCTATGATGCTTGTTAATGACCCAGATGATAGTCACTCGGAATACCAGTTTAAATGGGAAGGAATTTTGGAAGTCTCTTATATATATTCGTTTAACATTACAGTAATTGATAATGCAGGAAATACCAATTCGGCCTCCAGAGAAGTAGTAATTGAAGATCATGTGGCTCCCAGAGTGAATTTTGTGAGTTTGATCCCTACTTCAGACCGTAAATTGAATATTGTGGTTACAATCGAGGAGAAAGGAGGGACAGATTATACAACCGCTGGAATTAAATATAGGGGAAATATCATCAAGTGGGTCAATTTAACGTATCAAGCGGGAGGTACTGGAGGACAGGCGACATCTGATTTGGAATTACGAAATTATTCTAGCCTTGTAACACTTAACTTTGATATGTTTGAATTTATCACAGCTAAAAGTTATTCACTTGTCCTTGAGGTCTTTGATAGTGCTGGAAATTGGAAGTATTACAATTCAGACGAACTTACGATTATTGGTGAAATAAGAGGATTTTCGATTAACGTTACTTATAACCCTCTTATCTTCCATCCCGTCTTTTATATTTCAGCGGGTCTTTTCCTTATAATAGGAATTTTTGTAGGAATTAGAATCGCATCTAAGACGGTAGGATATGATATAGACCAAATTCTGGTTGAAAGTGACAAAATATCTCGTGAGACAGTACTTACAATGATGGATGAGTATGCACTAGGTATGACAGTGAACTTTTTTGACCAAGTCCAAGGTCCTGTCCCTGTCATCTGGGAACCCCCTCTTCTTGAAGACCAACAACAAATCATGTTAGATCTATCCGACAAATCCTTTTCAACCCTAGAATTTGTAGGATCAGGAGAAGACGAACGAAGTGGAACCTTTGATTTCTCTACTGGCAGTTATGATTGTACTGCTTTAGGATATTCTTTTGCAATTACTAATCCAGCAGCTCGTGGAGGAAAAGAGAATTTATCGATCGTTCTGCTATTAAGAAAAGAGTGGGGAGAGAATTTATTGTTTTTCCAAGATGTATTACTTGAAAAAATTCGGGAAATTCGCAAATTAATAGAAGCTGAACGACCTTCTTCTCTGATTTCGAAAGAAGGTAGGGATTTGCGAGAATTCGTATCGAGACTTATGATTGCATTCAATAAAATGTACACAGATATAGATTATGGAGTAGAATAAAAGGTGGAATGAAAAATGCGAAAAACTTGCTTATTTATTTTAATAACTATTTCAATGCTCAATGTAGGTGCTTTATTCTCCAATTTTGTAATAAATAATGTTTTTGTCTTTCAGGAAGGAAATATACCTAGATTAAAGAAAGATACAATCTTCTTAACCGATATGTCGGCATCATTTCCTATGGACAATATAGAAAATGACCTTATTTCCATCTCACCACTTAATCTTGATTCCAAACCAAGTTTGTCTATTCAACAGATTAATATTACGTCAATATTAGATGTTTCAGGTGATAAAACTCCATATTCTTTACATTTTGAAGACAATATTTGGGAAGATGTTCCTCCCTGTGTATCAGATCCATTAAACAACTCGTCATCATATCAAAATGGTTTAATTGTTACTAATAGCACTGTTTTCCCAATTGATGAAACTATAACCACTGATGATTTAACTGTTGTGAACAACTCCTTATTTGTTAGAATCGGGAATAATGGGTATGGGTCAAATTATACCAAACCAGAAGATCAATATGCTCCAATTGAAAATATTTCAGGAGGCTTATCCGCAGGATGGCAGATTGACTTTTCCATTGAAGATCATTTTGATGTCATTTATGTGAGTTTCAAATGGCGGTTTGATGCTCCAGATATGATGTTTGATGTCTATAATGATGAATTACCATGGTATTTGAATCCTGATACTTCAGATGATTATCAAGAAGTACGATGTAGAATTAAACATCCTGACTCTGATAATTCTTCTTTTTGGATGGGAGACGCAATAAACCAAACAAATCCTAATGGGACCGTTTTCTACAGGGTGGGGCCTAATGTTGAGAAAGATGAAGAATGGTATTTTTTCAACTATAGTTTTCATCTTCCTCCAACTGAAGATGTTACGCTGGAACTTGGCGCATATTTGAATACACGAGAGGTTTACAATGAATATTTCGATGTGTGGTTTGATGATATCCTCATACAAGGGGTGAATAACATTACAGACAATGTTCCGCCACAACCTATTAGTTTTGATCTGAGTAGGACAGAAGAAGATGTTTCTGTATGGAAATTTTGGGCTGAATTAGCAGAAGGAAAGTGGGAGACGCCAATAAAAAATGTAACGGTATTTTTCTATGAGGAAAACAGCAGTGCCATTATTTTAAATCGAAGTTTATCTCTAGTCAGCAACAATTCAACTCCAGCTGGATATAATCAAACCTATTGGCAATTTAATGAACCTTTCACCTTTGGGCAAAATATTTTCTTTAAAATGTTGATATATGATGAGGCTGGAAATTATATAGAAACAGATGAAAAATCCAGACAGATTGGAGATTTTGAAGCTCCTGAGATCACAACTAGTCCACTGACGGTTGATAACCCTAATTTTGTCCATCAGCTCGGGAATGGAACAATATTGATAAAAATTAATGCACGTGACTGGGGAAATGCGACAGATAATGTCCAACTTAATTACACTCTTACCTATAAAAATGGAACAAGTCATCAAAATATGGTTCCGATGTCCGAAAATGGAACTGAATATCAGGTTAGACTTTTTGTCAGTTATAAAACACTTCTTGAGTTTAGAATTAATTTGACTGACACTGTGGGTAACTCACGAGAATATCCTGATCCTCATAGCTGGTTTGCTCTTGAATCTGATGATGACAAAACACCACCCATGGTCGATTTTATAGTTAATGGAAGTGACTCTGAAGAGGGCCGTGCATTCGTTTATGTTGATGCCAAAGATACTTTTGGTGAGATTGATAATCAGTCAGTAGTACTAGTTATTCGGTATAAAAATGGAACCCATCATCGAACTTTATCTCTCGTGAAAAGTGACTCAGGGTTATATGAATTAGGGACACGCCTCGGAGATTTAGAATATGCTAAAGAATACAATATGACTGTTTCCCTTCAAGATGAAGTAGGTTTGAGTAATAGCTCAAGTCAAATTTATGTTGTTCGGGATACAATCGCACCAAAAGTAGCTGGTGAATCAGTAGAGTTTGAATACCCATATCCAGGTTCATTACGTATTTGGGTACAGGTAAGTGATCTAGGCAGTGGGATTAATTCAGTTACACTTGAAAGAGAAACTGAAGACGGGTGGTCTGAC
>JBHLPG010000202.1:0-7029 GCA_048939725.1 Promethearchaeota archaeon
CATCATTCGCTTCTACAATAAGGTTTAGAGTGTTTAGAATGAGATTTTTGCAGAAATTCTTACACTAAACTCCTTTTTCAAAATCACATGAGGTTTTAGAGTTCTTCTCGTTGTTTTTATATGTTATCTTGGTAAATGTTTGTAAAATGGAATATCATCAATTCCACGGTTCATTTTCATAATAATAACTCGACAGAGGTAGAAAATTTTGCCATATAATATCAATTCAATGATGGATGAAATAGTCACGAAAAAAGAATTAAACTGGAAAATTATACAAGTTTCTACACATGGACATGACCGCGTTGTTAAAGCGGAAGCGATTCTTCCCTCATGGAAACCATTCGAGAAGAAAGGACTGAAACATCGTGATAATATGCCCATTGGACCAAAAAGCTCCTATGAATTTCCTGTAATCCAAGGACCTGGAAAAATAGTCAATATATGGTTAACAATCACTCCCTATAAGTTAAGAAAGGCATTGAGATACTATAATCCTTGGGAGGTTCGAAGAAAAGTTACAATTCAGATTTATTTTGATGATGAGACGCAACCAAGTGTGGACTCTCCATTAGGAGACTTTTTTGGGGTCGGTTTTGGGAGATATGGGAGTGGGAAAAACCGAGAATTCAAGTCCCAGTTCCTTGAAGAAACATCAGGTGGATACATTTGCCGGTTTCCCATGCCTTTTAATGAAAAAGCGCGAATTATAATAACAAATCACAGTGAGAAGGAAGTTCGAGCGTTTTATGGAGCTATTACGTATTTAAAATACACTAATGGCCATAACACTGACAATCCCCTCTATTTCAACGCAATATATCGAGAAGAATACCCAACAGAGTTAAAAATCCCATATAAAATATTGGATATGAAAGGTCGAGGACTTTTTGTAGGATTCGTCCTAAACCAAGAGAATGTCCGAAGAAGGAATGGGTTGGCATTCCTCGAAGGGAATACAAAGTACTATGTTGACGGAGATATCGAACCGACCTTGGAATATACAGGAACCGAAGACATATTCCAAGGAGGGTGGTATTATATCAACGGTGCTTTTTATGCCCCGTATTCAGGTTGTACTGTTCATAGCTACAAGAAACTAGGATTGATTTCTCTCCTTAGGTCTACTTTAAAGAAACACAAAATTAGTCAATATCGATTTCACTCTTTTGATGCGATTCCTTTCGAGAAGGAATTCTTTGCTTTTATCCACCATGGAGAATTCGATGAAATCAAGACCCACCAATCCTCAGTCTCGTATTTCTATGCGCAAAAACCCTTTGAATGCAATTGGGATAGACTCCAAAAGGGCCAATTTGTGAATGAATACTATCCTGAAGAGAACTGGTAACTTACTTAGGAAAAAGAATAAACCTTTAGATATAAAAATAAAAAAAAACTTAGCATCTTACGAAAGATGCTATTAAAAAAGTTTATTTACCCCAGTAAGTCTGGAGGAAATCCCACCAACCTTCGTATGGAAATTGTATTTTGAGGTAGTCCTCACCATGCCAAAATACATTATTCTGAAAAGAACTAAAGGAATTAGGGAAGAAAATGCCGAGTCCTTCCGCAGATTTCATAGGTTCGGTAGTTTTTACATAGATTGCAGTTGCAAGAGTATTATATAGAGTTACTGCCTCTGGAATTCCACCCAAACTTTTCACGAAAGTGGGAAGATCAATAAATGCATCCCAACCGTACTGAGACCACCCTAGATTACCTTCTCCTCTGGCTTCTGCGATCGTTTCATGAACACTGTCTGAATCATCTTCCTTAAGCATTGTTTCTAGAGTGTCAGTCAATTCTCCAACTTGATGGACAATAGTATCAATGTACGTCATATCAATGGAAGCTAATTCGACTAGTCGTGACGCAGGTCTTAAGGTTTCATAATAAGCAATGTAATCGTTTACCATTACTTTTGACAAGCTAAAAGCGCTCATTTCAGGATTGTCTGCGAGATCAGCTAAAATTATATCATATGGATATCCCCAGGCTGGGACATAGCCTTCCGTTGCTACTACATAGTCGATTTGAGGCCCTTTTGAATCGTAAACATATTCATAAACTACCTCGATCATTCCTTCAACACACGCATCAAAAGCTAAGATGTCTAACTGAACCCCAGAAAGGGCTTGACAAATCTCTTGGTGTGTCAGATGATCTTCGGGGTGATCATCCCAACAACAACCTCTAAAATCGTCACCATGATCCCAAAGCACAAGAACATAATGGTTCGCCCGAAAATGTTTCATTGTATAACTCACGAATGTTTCGAGTGTGTCTGGATCTCCCATGTTTACTTCCGTACCTGTTAACGGGAACCCGTTAACAATTTCAGGTTCGTCTTTTGTAATTTTGTAAAGGTTCGCCACATCATCATATTTGTCCCAAAGAGTGATAATATTAATCTCTTGTGAGGAACCAACCGTACTCATCGCGTCCACATTTTGGTATCCATAGTAGTCTAAATTATTGTCCGCATCAAGGTACACCATGAAAGTCCATTGTGGCTTCGATCCTTTCGGACTAGCCCAAGTTATGGATACGGTCATTATGAGTAAAACAATAGTTAACACTAAGAAGGTTTTAATTCTAGAATTCTCGTGATTTCTCCTACTAAATCTTATCATTTTTCTTCTGGACCTCTATTAGTAGATAAATTCGAAAGTAAGTATATTCCTAGAATTTTGAATTTATATTATTTTTTATTGGTGATGCTGTTATTTCTAAGGATCATTATTAATGAGATCCTGAAGAGGGTTGGGAATCTAATTCAGGCTTCCTAAGATAAACTCTTCAATCAGATCGGCTATCATAGCTGCTCCTATAGGATTCGGATGGATGTGGTCAGTAAGTAACTGAAACCCATTATCTTTTGAAATCCTTCCCCAACTTTTTCTCAATATATAATGTCGATAGACGGCTTTAATTGTAATGATCTCGTTTTTTTCAAATGGAATAGATGATTCTGTTGGATTCTGCTTTAGGTACGTAACCATTGTCTCATTCAAAGGTAAGTAGGAGACGTTATGTTCCTTCGCCACTTCCTCTATCACATTACTGTAACTAACTGCTCGTTCGAAAGGAATGGTTTCTGGTTTCTCTCCCAGAGGGGGAATAGATATCACAGCGATTTTTGCTTTCGTTTTTTGCTTAAGTTCCAGAATAATTTTACCAAGATCTTCTTTAAATCTAGTTTCTTTCCAGAATTGGGGATTTTTCGGAACTCCTTTGATTTTCTCATATTGTTTAGCAGTTCTTACTGAAATTGATCCGTTCGCATCGTTTGTTCCAAGTAAAACCGTAGCAAAGTCAGGTTTACATTGAATGATATACTTGATGCGATCTAAAGCGTTGATGGTTAAATCTCCATGTATTCCCGCATTTATCATACGATAGCTATCAGGATCTAATCGGTCTGATACAATTGAAGTATAATTTTCACAAACCTTACCAAGTGTAATACTGTCCCCGATGAAGACTATCACTTTTTTCTCTAAATCATCACCTGATTTCTTCTTCATATGATCTTTTAAATAACGCTTGGGATTATTATTCGGTGGTCTACCTATATATATCCAAACTATAATGAATAATACAACTAGGACTGATACAACGAGAATAACACCCAATGTGACATAGAAAAGGATGTAGGTCATCTACAGCAATCCCTTACAGTCCGCTAAATCAATCATGATACTCATAATTCCCAAGCTATTAGTAATAAGAAAGTAAATTTATTTTTTGGTAGGTAAAACCAGATATTAAGATTGAGTATTAGAAATGGAATGCATCTATCCTCGAGTTCTTAAAGAATGGTCTCAAATCCTTCGATCTGAGGTGTATCTTTGGCATTGAATCAAAAGTTATTTCTTTGCATACTTTTCTTAGGATTGATATTTCTAATCCCTCGACCCGCTCAAATGATAGCTCTAGGTTCACACGTTAAAGTGATTCAGTCAGTAGAGCGGACGTGGGAAGATATATCTCTACTATATCCTGGTCAATTTCATAATAGTACTGAGATCATGGAGGAGATCGCCAATTTCGAAGCCGCTGCGCCCGAGCTTGTTGATGTCTCTGTAATTGGGCAAAGCGTTTTAGGAAAAGACATTCAACTAGTGCGAATAACGAATGAGGCTCTGACTAATCCAAAAGCTGGAGTTTTTTACGTCACACAGCACCATGCCCGTGAACAAATAACTGTGGAAGCCACTCTGAGATTTATCCAGCGATTACTCAACAATTATGGCGAGGATGCACAACTCACCCACTATATTGACTTCGAGGAGATTTATATCATTCCTACCTTGAATCCAGACAGCAACGATGTTGTAGTCGATGACGGTAACGAATGGATCAGGAAGAACGCCCGCCCGTACGATGACGATGGAGATGGCCAGTTGGATGAAGATCTACTTGAAGATCTGAACGGTGATGGTGATATCTACGCAATTGAGTACTATGAGAAACCCTACCCTTCATGGGATCTCTTCGAAACAGGATTCACAGCCTGGCCAATCAAGACCGTTACTGAGGGAATAGACAACGATGAGGACGGCCTTGTGAACGAAGACGTGGTGGGGTTCTGTGATCTGAACCGGAATTATGACAGTTATTGGAATGATTCATCTTTCACCTCAGGATGGGGATCCGATACTAGATCGGAAATCTATCCAGGAACTGCTCCCTTTAGTGAACCAGAAACCGCAGCTCTACGTGATTTTGTCCTCCAACACAAATTCGCTGCTAGTATTTCCCTACATAGTGGTATTAATGAAACTTATTTCCCAGTTTCAGCCGATAATTATTATCTCGAGCCTGCATTATACCAATATTTGTACAACTATATGAGAACGATTCTCCCCGACCGATTCCTTCCAAGAGTGTGGACTCAGTTAAATAGCCATCATGTCTCATCCACTGCGGGAGAGTGGTCACTGTGGATGCATGAAGAAGCTGGCTGTAAGGTTCCTATGACATTTGAGATCTACCACAATACAAGTGCATTACGAGAAGGGGAATGTTATTTTCTCCTTGAGGAAAATGACACGCACCAGGTTTGGAATTGGACGGGTATGTACGAACATTTTGCCCCCGAGGTTTCTGAGACGAATTTCAACAATCTTTTCCAAGATATCACTCCAGCCCTGGACTTTTGGATGGAAATGACTCCCCGATTAGATATCACCATAAAATCAACAGTCTTTTCTGGCTTTAATACAGGGGATGTAGTAACTCTTGAGGTAGACATAGAGAATTTAAGCCCGGAAATTAGTACAATTGAGATGCTTGATGTGACTGACGAAAACTATGACCATTTGACCCAGAATGGCATGCCTATCAATACCATTGCGATCACTCCTAAATACACTTTAAGTACAACCATTGAATTCGATCTTCCTTCCACATTTACAGGTGATAGCATGAGTATCATGATAGGAAACGATTACACAGGATTCCAAACCCTAGTAATTGCGCCACAAGCAAACCAAAGTTCGACTAGTATACAAAAGGAAACTTCAAGCTCTAGTACTCCAAATGGTACATCTGGACTCATGTTAAGCTCTGTGCTGCTTATGCTACCACTTATCGCGGTTTTACGCGCCAGAAAACACCGATAGTGAAAGAATCCATTGAGAGTTCCTAAGCAATCAATAATCACACCCTTTTGAATTACATATTGCACACTATAACTTTATGCTAAACAGAGTTCCACAATCCAACTGTTTAAGTAGATATTAATAACTTAACATTCCCTTTGAAGTCTTTTACTTGTGTTATTGTGATTAATTCCCTATATGGGGACTTTATTAACGATTTAAATGACGTAATTTGTAAAATAGTCAAATTTTTGAACTCTAATGGACAGATAGGGATTTTTCACGCGGATTATATTCTTAATAAGAGCAATTTATCTCCATAGACGACTGAATTAGCTCTAGCTCAAACAAAAGATGATTTAAGCTATAATACTTGGGAATTTACTGAGAATAAGCATTTATTACTTCAGAGAAAACTATCTGTTGCCAGTGATTTAGAGGAAAAATTCCAATCCACCAATCAACATCAATTGTATGAGCGAATTGTTAAACACAGTGAAAAACTATTATCACGAATTAAAAATGGACAGAGCCGCCGCTTTTTCTATTATCTCAAGTTAAAACCGAAATAGTAGTTCTTTCATTGACTCTTCTTTCTTCTGTTCCCTTTCTTAATAGGATTTGTCTTTGTAACCAGCGTTTTTCTTCTAAGGATTGTAATTTTTCAAAGCGTATTCCCTCGTTATCACCCAAGTTTTAATACGCGTATGCAAAGAGCTGTTTTGTTATTCGTAATATTCATTCCAGTGTGGAGTGTTATGCTTCAAGTTGAAACATTAGAAGATGAACGACTTCTATTTGACATTCTCACACCAGATGTGCCTAAAGAAGTCAGAGAGAAAATATTGGAAATGTTAGAGCAATTTCTAGAACAGAGATCGATTTAGGGAGAGGGAATATTCATTCTGGAGTGTTTCCGCCTTAAATAATAGTTATTTCCGCGACTAGCGGCTTGCAGCTAGAGCAAAGATACATTCTCTTTCCAAACACCTTGTATTGGTCTTTGGAAATAACAGTAGTACAAAGGAGACATTTCTTAATTATTTTTGGTTTTTCAGAGAGATTTTTCTCTGTAACGGAAATATTGGTTTCATAACGACTCCTATCAGGCTTCCCCTTTTGAATAAGCTGTTCATTGTCTCGATGAAAAACAACCCCAGAGTAGTTCAAATAGTTGAGAATATTTTGCAGTTTATCTTGAGTATGAACCAACAAACACTTTACCTCACATCTGATTCTTAGCATTCCTTTTATATTCAATATACTCCTCCCCGAATTTTAGAAAGGTTTTATCAAAAGAGGAGCTCTTCTTGACTGAATTCGTGGGACGATAAAAATATGCCCCCCGTAGGAGCCAAATGAGGAGATCTCATGGATATTGAAGCATTGAGAGAAGCTTCACTAAAAATTTTCGAAGCAA
>JBHLPG010000203.1:0-6928 GCA_048939725.1 Promethearchaeota archaeon
TCAATTCCTTTAGAGTTTTAAAGTGGTTCACAAGGGTTTTAGCCATGCCTCTCCCAAGGGATTCAATACCTAATCCTGAAAGAAAGATATGAAAAGGGAGATGCCTTTTCTCCTTAATACTCCTGAATATCTTCGATCCATTCTTGCCTAAATGTTTAACCAAGACTCCTTCAGTTAATTTTTCATCATAAAGATCAGGAAAATGCCTGATAAGGCCTAGATCATAGAGTTTAGCAACATTCTTTGGTCCTAATCCTTCTATATCAGTTACTCTTATCCAATGCCTGATTGCCTGTATGTCACGATCTCGACAAGGTGATCCAGTACAAACTAGATTTACTCCATCCCGTATCAATGTTGAACCACAGGAAGGACAAATTGAGGGAAATGAGGCCTCATTCACTCCTTTGTCAACCACTTCAGTAATCTTAGGGATTACATCTCCAGACCGAATAACCATAACTGTGTCATCTTTAGCTACGTCTAAAGTTTCCAAAAACTCTGCATTATGCAAAGTAGCTCGTTTAATGACAGCTCCCATAACTTCTACTGGATCTAATTCTGCAACAGGAGTAAGAACACCAGTTCTACCAACCTGCCAAGTAATGTCACGAACAATGGAAATGTCCCCCTGACTGGCAAATTTCAAAGCAATCATCCATTTAGGATGGTGTTCAGTTCTTCCTGCGGATTCTCGTTGCACAGCATCATTATACTTGAAGATTAAACCATCGATCTCAAAATCAAGTGAATCTCGACGTTTTTGTACTTGTTGAAATAAAGATTCGATATCATTTCTCGTGGGGGTATTTAACAATTTAAAATCAGCGGTATTGAATCCCCAAGAATGTAATAACTCATTATATTCCTCAAGAGAGGCGTTTTCTTCGTATTCTAAGAGTTCAAATGCTTGGAAATCTAGAGTTCGTTTTTCAAGAAGAGTTAAATCTTTTTGTTTTAGTGTTCCTACTGCTAAATTTCGGGGGCTACTATATTCTACTCCTTCCGCTTTAATTATTCGATTAAACTCTGAAATACGCATGAATAATTCCCCCCGAATATTAATTTTTTCATTTACTTTTATCACTTTGGGTATTGAAGCAATCTTCATGATAGGAATGGTTGCATCATCCCCCATGATGCCATTACCTCGTGTTGCCGCTTGCACAAGTCGTCCATTCTCATAAATTAAAGATAATGAGAATCCATCAATCTTATATCCTATATATAGATCTAATCCCTTACTCCACTTCAATACCTCATCTATGGTTGTTGCTTTCTGACATGATAACATGGGTGAATTATGAGTAATTTTTCCTCCTTCAGGGGAGCCTACAATATGAAGAACGGGATTATTAGGGTCAATTTGGCGGAGTCTTTCTTCTAAGGCATCATATGCTTCATCCGAAATTTCAGGTTCACCATCGTAATATTTTTTCTTGTGATACAAAATCTGGTTAGCTAATTTCTTAATATCAGATGATTTCGATTTAAAATTAGGAATCATAAATGTTACCCTTATTTTTTTCTATTTAGTTATCTCTCTATCGAATTAAAAGCAATTGATAATGCTGAAATATTGTTGGATTAAGTAACACCTTTCTATGAATTGGATTAAACCAATAATATATATATTAAGTTGTGATACTACTTTAAAAATTTATTATGGCTGAGTTGGAAAAAAGTATTTGTTGTGTGTTGAAAGTCTTTGGAGCTTGAATTAGTCTTGAAAGTAGGTGGATCGTGCATTTCCGATAAGACATTATTGTACAAGGCATTAAAAACGCAATCTCCTGAACATATTAAAGCAGCTCTGGATATCGATCTAAAAAAGATCGATCTTATTGCAGCTGAGATAGGAAATGCCTTTTCCATTACGAAAAAGATGATAATATTAACAGGAGTCGGAAGCCCTGGCCATTTTACAGTCTTAAGACATAAATTGCATAAAGGAAATAGTGGAGAATTCGAACAACACCTAGGTATATTGGAAGCACAAATTGCAGTTAATCGGCTCAGACAATCTATCTTAGAATCACTATTGAAGTATAAAGTGCCTGCTTTTCAAGCCTATGCTTCCAGTATTTATGAATCGGACAGGATGCGGATTATCAAGGGGGACACAGGGAATATAACTAAGTTTTTAGAGTCAGGATTAGTCCCCGTGATTTCAGGAGATATGGTTCCTGATGTAACAATGGGATATAGTGTTCTTTCTGGAGATCAGATACTAGCTAACTTGGTTAAGAAATATAAACCTAGGAGAATAGTATACGGGTCAGATGTAGATGGCTTATATGATTCAGATCCAAAATTGAATCTTAATTCGAAATTAATACTGCAAATCTCACGAAATGAAATTGACTCCCTTATTGATCAATTTACAGGAGAAGATGCCTCGGGACAGATGAGAGGAAAAATCTTGGAGATCAGAAACTTATTAGATGCTGGTTTTAAGGATATCCTTCTCTTAAATTTAACAAAAAAAGGAATACTTTCACGTGTATTGAATAATGAAGATGTCCCATATACTAGATTTTATTGATCAAGTAAAACTAATTTTTCTTAACTGGTTGGTTTCTTAATATTATTTCAAGGGCTTGCTGCAAATGTCCTGAATCACTATTAGATAAAATAGGGATCCCTTGAAGCCTGTCAAAACTTTCATTGGTAATGATACCAGTTATAAAAAGGGGATCCTGCGAGTTATAGCGTTTCCTAGTTTCATAGAAATCCTCTACATTCTTACATGCAAATATCAAAGGGATCTTGGGGAATTTTGAAGGGTAACTTTCACAAAAAGCAATATCAATTACAGGTGGGAGGTATCTTAAGAGTGATTGCAAATCAGTTCGTCCTTCAGTTTGTTGGAACAAGACTGTTTCATATGGACTAGTTGATATGACAGTAGTGGCCTTAGTTTTCCTTAAAGTTGCTGAATCTTTATGATCAGGATCAAAGTCAAATTTATGAGACATAAATTTAATTATTGCTACATTATATCCTTTTTCAACACAAAAATCTGTTAAACTAGAGGTTGTAGTTGTCTTGCCTGTGTTTCTACTACCTACTATTCCAACAACACTATTTACCATTTTTATTATTTCCAAACTGTTGGAATTTCATATTACATAAAGCAATAAATAAATTATTACCCCTCCAAATGTGATTAAACCCCCTACGGTACCTCCAATTATTGCTAATGCTGCAGATAAGATCATCCATATTACAGTATCTTTTGAATGAGGTTTTTGATGAATAGTGACTATAAGGATAGCAACACCAGATACGATTGTTAAAATACTCCATAAAATGCCAAGCTCTGAAGGTATCGTGATAAAATTTGGCATTATGGTATTTGAAGGTGTCGTTTGACCAGTTAGTGCTATCACACCCAAAAGGATCATGATTACCCCACCAATGGCCGCTAAAAGCACTCCTGTTATTGTTCCATATCGGTGCCATTTAGATTTGTATTTTCTTTTTGACATTTTTTCTATCCTCACTTTCTAAGAATAAATAGCTAAATCTGGGTTGTTGAAAGGTGTATTGAAAACTTTTGATTACTGGTAGATAATTTCAAAAAACCTCTAAGATTTTTTCTTCCTTACAATGAATCCTAGTACACGAACTTCCTGGGAACACTATTTCATGAAAATTGCTCAACAAGTCGCCACAAGATCTACTTGTGATCGGAAACACATAGGTGCGGTGATTGTCCGTGATAAAACGATCTTATCAACAGGGTATAATGGATCTATTCGGAGACTCGCTCATTGCGATGAAGTGGGGCATATGATGGAAAATGGCCATTGTGTTCGTACTGTGCATGCAGAAGCTAATGCTATTGCTCAAGCAGCAAAAAATGGAGTTAATGTAAATCAATCAGAGATTTATATCACTGACTCTCCTTGTTGGACTTGTTTTAAATTACTCGCTAATTCAGGGATTGTTAAAGTTGTATTTGGCGAATTCTATAGGGATGAAAGAATATTTGAGGCCGCAAAACTTGCTAATATCCAGTTAAAACACCTTAAACTGGAGAATGATGATTAAGAACACTAATTCCTCCTCCACATTTAAAAAAAGAGAAGAAAGAATGTCGTAAACTCTATTCTCAATAATCCAAATTTCACATTATTGAACATTATACCTTTGGAAATATTGAGTTCTTACTCTCTTTAATCGTTTCTTTCGTTCCCTACTTTTTTTAACGATAGTTCTTCTCTTCTGTTTGTTTGGAATACTTTTTTTAGATGAATAAGTTGAATGTGAATGTTTACGATTCAAATTTTTCTTTTTTCTTTTCTTCTCTACTTGGGTTTGAGTCGAGGTATTTTTTGTGATAGGGGTTTTTTGGGGTGAATGAGAGGCTCCTTGCCGCTTCTTCTTCTCCATGATCACCTTCGTTTTTTCTTCTTCTTCCTCGAAATATTTTGTCGCGATATCTATTTCTGTGCGACCCCGTCTGTTTCTTCTCGAGTGGGCTGTCATTGCAATCACCTGTATTCAATATCGGGACCGTTTTATAGGTTCGATGTCCCGATAGAAATTCCTTGTATGTCCCTAATCAGCTCAGAAAGGTCTCAGAGTCTTTATGCTTTTCTCACATGTATGAAACAACACGAAATCTTGTTATTAAATAACATGATGAGGTAAAAGCTCTTGCTCCATCAACGATTTAAGGGTCTGAATTAGTTCATATTAATTATTTTCTTTTTTCAAAGCACACATGTTATATGCTGGTAGACCTAAACTAGTAGTGTCTTATAAGTTTAGTCATTCATCTCTCGTATCACATATCTTTCCCATTTTGTACATAATGGCCATGCTGTGATACTTCTGGTACTTTATGATCCCTAGATTTTTAAGCTTATCCTTATGCGATTATTGCCAGAAGATTTTTGTAACAGAAAAGGCAGTTAATTTTTAATGGGTTGTTTATGGTCAATTTCAAAGTTATTTTCTTTAACGCTGGAGGTACATTAATTCAATTAAGAAATACTACAATTCCCATTCTTTATTCAGAGCTCCTATCTCGTATTCTAGGATCCCCAATTTCATCGGAGGAAATTTACAAGGCCTTCAAGAGCGCAGATAATTGGGCTATTTCTAGGAAAAAACCTGGAGCTTTATTCACTGATCTGGATCAACGAAAATATCAAAATGTGTTTTATGGTCAATTGGGTATTTCTAGCCGAAAAGAAATTAACAGAATAGAAAAAAAAGTTGCAGATCTTATAGAAATGGATTTCATCCTAGAAAAAGGAGCAAAGGAATTACTTAGTGGTTTAAAACCAAGATATGAACTAGGACTGATATCTAACTGGGATGAGTCTTTGACAGATATTCTACACAATCTTGGGATTTTATCTTATTTTAATTCTATTACAATTTCTGGGGATATAGGGATAAGTAAACCTGATACTGAGATATTCAGATCTGCTCTTGAAGATTTTCCAGATGTAAAACCTAAGGAATCTGTATATATTGGCGATGACTACTTAACTGACATTATTCCAGCGCTTCAACTGAATATGTTTGCGATTTTTTTCGATAAAGGACCAAGTGGGATGCATGGTCGGCCTTTTCAAACTGAAGCAAAATGTATTAGAATCAATGAACTTTCAGAATTAACTGATATTCTTAATAAATACTCAAAAAATCTTTAGTGTTAAGCTCAAATTAAAAACATGAACTTATGAATACATTCATTTAAAAATTATTTTTTTAAGGGAATTTTAACCCATTATTAGAGGGAATAAAAATGTACAGAGATCAATCGCCTCAGACACAGTCAGTTTTTCCTGGAAAAATAGGACATCTTTTTTCTGTTATGCGAGTGGCATCGTTTCATCACTCTCCACGTTTTGCGTCCAGTTCTTTTGATGGAACTGTGAGAATTTGGGATGGTGAAAAACAGGAGAAGGTCTTATTCTTTTTTTCAGAGGCTATTGAAGGACTTTCAATTACTCCAGATGATAATAATATTATTGTTGTCCTCGCAGATTCCTCAAAAGCTTTTCTCTACAGGTTAAAGGATGAAACTCTGTATGAGATCGGTGGTGACCAAGCTTTTCGGAACCTATTAGGAACAAATCCAAGTAGTACAAAAGCTGCTTTTGTAACTTTTGATGATAATGTTTTTATCTTTAACATTATCTCTCAAAAGATTGGGTCCCGAATATTTGTAGAAAATGTATCGGGTGATTCTCTAATTTGGATCAATGATACTACTGTATGTATTCCTAAGCGGAATGGTCATGTTGCGGTTGTCAATACAGAAGAGCGTAAGATAGAGCAAGAAATCCCCGTACATGATGGATTAATTACTTCTATTTGTAGAGATGGGGATAGAATTGTAACTGTATCTGAAGATGGTACGGGTAAAATCTTGGATTTGGATTTTAATCCACAATTTGGATTTAAAATAGATTTCACTCCCATTTCAGTAGGTTACAGTACCCAAGCAGGCATTGTAGTAATAGCTGGGGAGCGAAACATGCTTATTGTCAATACAAGCTCTGGAGAAGTTCAGAATTTTGATCAGAGTCTCTCAGGATGTAATGCAGTTATTACTTTGGATAAAAGAATTGTTAAAGGAACTGGGGAACGTGATATTGGCATATATTCATCAACGGGAGAAAAAATATCCCAAATAGACGGTCATTCTCAAACAGCTGAATTTGTTTCCTTCATTACAGAGGATTCATTTATTTATGCGTCAGGAGATAAACATGTTCATCATTTAACATTATCCACGGGTCACGATCAGACACTAGCGGAACATGCAGAAACAATTTCATCTACTTTATTTGTTCCTTCCAAAAATTTAGTTATTTCTGGAGCTTATGACGATACAATTAGTATATGGGATCTTCCGAGTTCTTCTGAAGTTAAAAGAATTCAAAAAACCCCTCTTGTCACA
>JBHLPG010000025.1:0-27551 GCA_048939725.1 Promethearchaeota archaeon
CTATTATCCTGGCTCATCTTATTGCTGCATACCCCTTTGTATCTCGTAGTGTTAGCACAGCCTATAACAAAATTGATTTTAACCTCATTGAGATGGGGAAAACATTAGGAGCCTCTAAGTGGCATATTTTTCGAAATATTGAATTCCCGATAATTTCATCTGGTATTTTGGCTGGAGCAACTTTTGCATTAGCTATAAGTTTTGGTGAATTTGGTGCAACGTATTTTATTGCGCGATCAGAATTCACAACGATGACAATCGGAATCTATAAATTCCTCAGTCTAAGGCAATTACAAAACTCTTCTATAATGGCTTCAATCTTAATCCTAGTTTGTAGTTTCGCTTTTCTCCTTGTTCAAAAACTTGGTGAAGACGAATTTCACTTCTAGCATAGGAGTTTGAAAAGAAACATGGCTTTCCTTGAAATTGAGGGACTATCTAAGCATTTTGATGACGTCATTGCAGTCGATTCGGTTAGCTTTTCAGTTTCAAAAGGAGAAATATTAGGTATTCTTGGGCCATCTGGATGCGGTAAAACAACTATATTGAAAGTCATTTTGGGATTATTAACTCCTACAAATGGAGATATTCGTCTTGAAGGCGAATCAATTGTTGAAATTCCACCAGAATTGCGAAATTTTGGATATATTCCTCAGAATTTAGCTTTATTTCCTCATTTAACCGTTTTTGAAAATATAGCTTTCGGATTGAAGGCAAAAAAATGGGAAAAAAAAGATCTTGTGTTAAAAACTCACTCCCTTATGAATTTATTGAAATTAAATCAATTGGAATCAAAATTACCTCATGAGATCAGTGGAGGGCAACAACAACGAGTTGCACTTGCACGAGCTCTTGCTCCAGAACCTAACTTATTATTAATGGACGAACCGTTGGCCTCGCTAGATACTACGTTATCCTTCCACTTACGTTGGGAAGTGAGAAAAGTTCTCAAAGCAACCACAACAACAGCTATTTTTGTTACGCATAATCCTGAGGAAGCCATTTCGATTTGTGATCGCTTAGTTTTGATGGACTCTGGAAAGACTATTCAAACTGTATCCCCAAAAGATGTTTTCACCTCTCCGACTTCAGTAAAAGTCTTACAAATCATGGGAAGATCAAACATATTTCCAATTATCCAACAAACTCAAGATGAAACTGGAACAGAACTATTAATGACATCCCTTGGCTCGTTTCCCCGCCCAGATTATGCAGATGAGAAACCATTGTCAGGATTTTGGATTCCCGAAACCGAAATATCTTTTCAGAAGTCAAACGAAAACCTCTATGATAGCTTTCAGATTGTTGGAGAATTAATAGGGATTATTTGGGGCCGTACAAAACATCAGCTTATTTTCCAACTTCATGATGAAAATCAAGTCACAGTTCAAATACCTGCAAACAACGATTTTCTTCCTGCGATAGGAGAATCTATTTCCCTGGTAATCCCTTATGCGAAAATATACTGGTTTTAACTAGCTATTCTTAGCAATTCTTACAGATATATCGCACATGAACTATAATTAGATTGGGTTATTATTCTGTCAAACTTGGTTAGAATTGTTTTCTAGGGATTCACTTATGATGAGTGTTACTGATTTCGTTATTCCTTCAATAGCTCGGATTTTTTTAGTCATAAGAGTCCCTAATTCTTTAACCTTCTCGGTTTGAACCTCAGCAACTAGATCATACTCCCCAAAAGTAATACGACAGGATTTTACTTGGTCAATTTTAGATATTTCCTCTTTTACAGGATGTTCCTTGCCTGGAAAAACACATAATAAAACAACAGCATCAACCATGGATCTCATTCCTTTTCGCTGGGTTCTCTTACTCCAATAAATAAAAATCTTAATTCTACATGGTGATTTTAGTATGATTAATAGAAATAAATCGACTATTAAATTTGTTTGTTTATTATAATTATTCAGTCGATATTTTTCTCAAGAACCTTTTCATCCTAGAAAAAAGACCCAATTCCCACAATGGACTGATAAGCTTTGAATATCGGTTGGTTATGAGTATCAGTTGAAATCCATGACTTCTTGAAATAAAGAACCTTATGCTTATTAAAAGTTGATTATTCTTTAAAGTATATGTTGTTTTGAGTGGAGTTAAGAGAACCAAAGGAAAACTTTTTTTATCGACTTATAGGATCCTTCTATAAGTTTCATAATTCCTAATGAATAAAAGCCTGAATAAAGCTTATTTTCGAAAATTTATTGGTTAACTCACAATAAGAACTATTATTGTAATAATCATCTTACTTCCGTGAAGAGTGGAAATATTGTGACAGTACTCCAAGAACTTTATCATTTACAAACCAGTCTCTCCTTGATATTTGATAGACTTGGAATTACTCAAGAGATTCAAGATAATCTGTCTTTAGATGAGTTATCACCACAGGAACAGGATCAATTAACTTTTCTGATTGAGAAATTTGAATTTGCTATTGAGGAAATTCGCATGAATCCAACTCAGTTTGAGCAAGGATTTGATCAACGTTTATTTATTCGTTTAGGCAATTATTTTTATTACGAGGGGAATTTTCCCAGAGCTTTAGAGTATTATAATCTAAGTAGTTCTATCGATGAGAATGAGTGGGCTTATTTTAATTCCGCAAGAATTCTACAGTTACAAAATCAGCTGGATACTGCTTTTGAGAGATATGATCAGGCAATAAAACTGAAACCCGATTTTTCTCAAGCACTTTGCTTTCAGGCTGAGATTTTATTACATCAGGGTGAATCAGAAAAAGCTCTTGAAAAACTTAAAAAAAGCCAACAGCTCAATCCAAATGATCCTGAAACGAATAAACTCATTGCAAACTATTATATTGATCATGGAGAGGATAGAGAGGCTCTTATACACCTCAAAGCCATTCACCACCGTGATCCTGAAGTAACAACAAAAATTGAAGAGTTGGAACAAAGAAAATCATTATTCTCTCGTTTAATTGGCCGATTCCGTAAGAGGTAAGAGAACTTAATAATATAGGGAATACTACTGCAAATGGAATATATTCAACATGTCTCAAAAACAAAAACATTCAGTACGTGGAAAAAAAAGAAAACGATCCCCCAGGATAAGACCTAAAAGTCAACGGTTAAAAACTTCTGGAGGCCAGAAAGGTGACGGAGTTCTTTTCCCATCGACTCGAGTTCCTAAGGGAATGGACAGAAAAACAGCAAAAAAGCTCAAAAAAGCAACTCGCTATAAAATCTAACGGCTTTGCTGCTAATTCTATATGGTGATTTTTGGTAAAATATAACTTAATGGTCTTATACTGAGGAAAGCAATTGGCCACACCCATTTCAGAATTAATTATCCATCCAACGGTTCGTCCTCAACAACAACGTACTTTCGCGTCTATTCAACAAAATTGGTCACGTTATAATTCATTTTTTTGCTCACTCCCCACAGGATCTGGGAAAACAGATCTTGCAGCATGTTTATTGGCAGATTATCTTCGTAGAAACTCGATGGATAAGATTGATATTTTGGTACCTTATCGCATGCATCAAGATTTCTGGTATAATATTTTAAAGGCGTATGCACGGAAACATGACTTTTCTGTTGCGTTACTCAAGGGAAGATCCTCTTACTATTGCCCTATCATTAAATCAGGGGCAAATATTTCCCCATGCGCATTTGATCCGAACTATGCTCAAAGCTGTCGTTCAAGACAGAGATGCCCCCTATTAAAAGCTCGGAGGAGAATACGGAGAAGTCAGGTTCGGATTTTAAATTGGTGGGTTTTTAAGTATCTAGATTTGGGTGAGGATAAAGCTATTTTTCGTATATTTGATGAAGCTCATAATTTATTAAACCTAGAAAGCTTGTTACGTCTTGAGATTCATCCTAATTTTCTGCAAGATATCGCAAATGACCAAGAAATACATGATAAGTTCATTGCTTGGGAGAATCAACTAGTAAATAATCAATTTATAGAAGTCAATATGGTAGAAGGTCTAGATTTTCTTAAAAAACTTCATCTCGTCCTAATAGAACGGGAAAACAACATCGCAGCTGTTCTAAATGAGAATCCAAGTAGTGCTCATTTGGAAACTTTGAGAGAGCTGAGGAAAATAACTGAAATGGTTTCAGCGCTCTCAGACTTAATTAAAAATCCTGAATCTTCAGACTTATCTTTCTTTTTCCAACGCGACAGATTTTCAAATCGTGTACACTTGGTAGTTCAACCTTTTGATATCGCTTTTATTTTTTCAAAATTATTTCGAGGAAGTAAGAATCTCTTCCTATCAGCAACAATTGGTGATGGTGAATATTTAGCTCAACTTCTTGGCTTGAATCCCCAACATTGCTATTATATTCATGAAACTTCTTCATTTGATAGGAAGAATCACCCTTTCATCTTATTGAATGAAGCAGAGAGGTTATCTACTGCTACACGGGAAAAAAAACAAGTAACATTTAGAGCTATTGAAGATCATTCTCAGAAATTTCTCGAATTATTGAAACACCATCATTTACGAGGATTAATCTTAACATCTAGCTTTGAATTAGCAAATTTAATGGGACAGCTTGCCAAGGTAAATAAACTTCAAGTTATTACCCATACAGCTGGGAAATCTGATGCTGCCATTAGAGATTTTATTGAAAATCGCAAAGGAGATGTCCTCATTACTCCTTCAGCATGGGAAGGAATTTCGTTAGATGATGATTTAGCACGCTTATGTTTAATACCCAAATTACCCTTCCCAATGTTAAAAGATCCAATTATTCAGAAAAAAACTAAGAAGTACCCCCAATTCCTTGAAAATGATGTCTTAATATCGATACAACAGGCTCATGGAAGAATACAACGAAACAGTTCAGATTGGGGAATTTCCATCTGTTTTGACGGAAATTTTCGCTGGTTATCGAAAAAGAAAGCCAAAAGCATTGAGCCTTGGTTTTCGAATAGGATTCATGAATTATCAATATCAGATACGAAAGCACTGATACTTCAAATGATTAATACCCTAACATCACAAAAACTATCCAACACACTGAAAAAGAAAACACCCGCTTTTTCACGAATGAAGAAGAGTGACCGGGAATGGTTGGAATCAAGTGGGCTAGCAGACTTATTAAAAAAATAAATACGGAACTATTAATACATATTAATAGTTAGAACGAAACAACTCTTATATGTAAGAAGTTATCAATATTAAAAAGTAAAGATTTCCTCATAAATAATGTTAAACTGGTGAAAGCTAATTGTATTTTACCCTATTCCCTCCTATCTCGGTTGAAGGGACAAGAACAGAAAAAACCATCGATATTTCTGGACTAGAAGCCCTAAAATCCATTCATCTCTCAACAGAAAAAGTAAGTTGCGTCATTGATGTGGATGGTACCGAAAAAACATTCGATGTGATTAAATTCAATGACCCTGTTTCAGATGTTAATTATCGGCTTGAACCTGATGCTAATTTTCCCCTAGAGCTAATGCCGCTTGCCACAATAGAGTTTCTAGAAGAACTCGCTCAAAAAGTTGGAGGATACACCCTAATTTACTCAGAACCTCCAAAAGCTGGTTATCTAGAATTTTATCGAGGAGATCTTTATCCTATCTCTGTTCGTGGTTCTGACAAACAGCTTTATGCTCTGACGGCTGAGCTGAGACCTCTGAGAAGGGATTATTTCGTCGCACTAAACGCTTTACTTGAAATTGATTTTGAAGCACAATTAGAAACGTCCCTAGCCACTTTTTCTGAGAATGTTCTCAAGCCTATGTCAGATACTATGAGTGATGTGCTTTCTTTAGATAAATCGGATTCCGATGAATCCATTGTGAATATTATCGGAACTGACTTTAAACGGCTTATTTCACGAACGGATGAGCTTATCACAATAGTGAATTACAATATGGATCAAACAGCAGAGCGAAACAAAGCTTTCCTACGTTTAACACTACCCCTTATGCTAAAACAGGCACTAATTGAAAGTTTTACTGAATATCTCCAATTTGAATATGAGGACTTAGAACTGGAATTAAAAATCGTCAAGCGGAAAAGCTTATCGATAGATGACCTTTGGGATATAATCTTTAAATCTTTTAAATCTTTTAAATAAGACAAACACTTTTTCTAATTATTGGAGTTTTTTTGAATGAATATTTCGTTCCTTAAAGAATTGATTTCTTGTGCACGGGGAGAAATTCCATCTGATTTGTTAATTAAGAATGGGACTCTTGTAAACGTGATCACTCGGGAATTGTATGGAGCTGATATAGCTATCTATAGTAATCGGATAGCAAACGTAGCTAAACCAGGTTCATTAGACTCCGAAAATAGCAAATTAGTAATGGATATGACTGGAAAATATATTTCTCCTGGGCTTATTGAGTCACATCTTCATATTGAGAGCACTATGATGCCTCCAAGTGAATTTGCCAAAGTTGTCGTACCTCGTGGAACAACCACCGTCTTGCTTGACCCCCATGAAATTGGGAATGCTCTTGGTGTAAAAGGACTCCAGCTTCTTTTATCTCAATCTGAGGGTCTTCCCTTACGTTTTCTGATTGAAATTCCTTCTTGTGTACCTGCTGCACCAGGTTTGGAAACATCCCCTAATAATTTAGACTCAAAAATTATACAAGAACTTATAGAAAAGGAGACTCGCTTCTTTGGTCTTGGTGAGGTGATGAATTATCCAGGGGTTCTTTTTAAAGATGATGAGGTTTTAACCAAAATTATTTTAGGATCGAAGTTAAATATAGTGGATGGACACAGCCCTGGGGTATCTGGAAACGATTTAGACGCGTATATAGCTGCTGGGCCTCAATCAGACCATGAGAGTACTACAGCAGAGGAATTTTTAGAAAAATTACGTAAGGGGATGAGGGTCATGGCACGAGAGGGATCTTTAACCAAAGATTTGCGCAATGTACTCAAAGCCGTGAAAGGAACAAATTTAGATCTTAGAAATTGCCTTATGGCCTCCGATGATCGGAATATTATTGACCTCCTTGGAAATGGGCATCTAGATACTCAGCTAAGGATAGCTGTTGAGGAAGGAATCCCTCCATTAGCAGTAATACAAATGGCTACGATAAATCCTGCAATATATCTTGGATTAGAAAAAGAGATTGGCAGTATCGCTCCTGGAAAAATAGCGGATATTGTAATTTTTGAGGATCTTCAACAGTTTAAAATAAATTCAGTCCTTTTTGGTGGAAAGGTTGTTTTTAACGATAACAACCTCACTTGGGAATTTTCTGATCCCGAATTCCCACCATGGGCCATTGATACAGTGAAATTACCACCCCTACTAAGTCAAGACTCATTTCGTGCAACGACCTCTGTAGCAGATGGAACTTATCTCACACGGATTATTGGGGTTCTACCGCACTCTGTCATAACAAGGTCGTTGGAAGCCAATCTTCAAGTGAAAGATGGATGGATACACCCAGCCCCAGAAGAAGACATATTATCATTGTCAGTTATTGAACGCTATGGTATTAATGGGAATATTGCGAATGCTTTTATCAAAGGATTTGGGATAACAAGTGAACGATTTTCAATGGCAACCACAGTAGCTCATGATTGTCACAACCTCATTGTCACTGGAACTGATCATCAAATGATGCTTGATGCGGTTAAAGAATTACATCAAATCAAGGGGGGATATGTTGTCATGACAGAAGACAAGAAACAAACCTTACCTCTTCCTTATGCTGGATTAATGACCATAGAACCTTATTCAGTTCTTCATGGCCAGTTAATTAAGTTAAATAGCGTCTTTAAAGACATTACTAAGTTTAATGAACCCTTAATGGCATTATCCTTCATGGCTCTCTCCGTGATCCCTCATCTGAAACTTACAGACAAAGGACTTGTAGATGTAGATAAATTTGCCTTTACAAACCTTATTATCCATTAATTTAGGTTATTAAAATTCTTAAATCGGGAAAATCTCATCAAAAGGATCACTTAATAATCATATAACTTCTTTATCTCGCTTTTACCCTCATTTCACTCAAAAGAAACATTTAATTATATCATTGGAATTTAATTATAATAACTCTGATTATTTTCAGTCACGATACTTTGTTAAGAAAATCCTAATATGAGTAGTCCACAATGAAAGTCCAAGAGCATTGCATATATAATCTAGATTTTTCCTATACTCGCATAACACCGAAACAAAATGAAATTGATTTTCGAGGAATCCTCAGCTATCATGTTAAAAGCCTAGATCAGATCAAGGAAGTTACTAGAGGATATATGGAACAAGAATATGTTAACATCTTCTTATTTTTCCAGGTACAACGCCACATCGATCTCGTGCTTAATGATGTAGGAGAGGATGAAATTCTCACACATCGTCCCATCATTATTAATCGATTGAAATTAATTCTCCGAAAAGAATTATTAGATATCGGCTTGGAACTTGTAGACTTCAGGAGAATATCCCTTTGGAGTCATGGGGCTGCTGATCGTGGGGTGCAATTATGAAGCATAGACATCTTTGTTAAAGAATCATGAGAAATCGTAAAACACTTTGATTACCACGCTATGAGATAATTCCGTTTTTATTACCCCTTAAATGATCTCAAATAGATTTACTATCCTCACAGAAAATAATTTTAACAAAATTAAGTTTCTCTAGCCAGAAGATCAGCGTTCAAGAAAAGGTGAGTAAATAAATTATTACATTGAGAGAACTGATTTTAATGACTTTGATAATAATATTGGGTTTACCAGGTACAGGAAAAAGCTTTCTTGCAGAAGCATTATTAAAATCATTATCAAATCCCCCTATCTACTTAAGTACCGATAAAATTCGTAGAACCCTTTTTGATTTCTCTCATCATCAATATGTGCCTTTTGGAGACAAATTATACACTCAAGAAAAACGTGACCTCGTTTATAACGCATTATATCTGGTTGTAGAGGTTTTACTTAGTCAACAACTCTCTGTAATTGTAGATGGCACCTTTTATGCTCAAAGAAAAAGAGCTCCTCTTATTAAAATCTGCCAACAATTAAATCAGAAGTATTTCATAATCAAAACAATATGTTCAGAAGATCTAGTCAAACAAAGAATCCACAAACGAAGAACTCAAAATGACAATGCTAGTGATGCAGATTTTGACATCTATTTAGAAATAAAAGATAGATTTGAAACAATAGACGCGCCTCATTTAGAGATTGATACAGGAAAAGACCTAGAAATTGTCCTTAAGGAAGTGACCTCTTATATTGATAACTTTTGATCCAAAGATGCTTGAAATTGATACTGCATATGACCATACCATTGAATCAATAGAGATACGAGAAACCCATATTTCATGGATTTATTTAACTGGTCCATACGCTTACAAGGTCAAAAAAGCAGTGAAATTTGGAGATATTCTTGATTTTTCCACATTAGAACTTAGAAAGAAATTTTGTCAACAGGAAATTGAATTAAATAGACGATTTTCTCCCGATATTTACATCGATGTCTTTACAATCAACTCTAAAGGAAAAATCAACCAACCTGGGGAGATTATTGAGTATGGAGTAAAAATGAAACAAATGCCAGAAGACTGTTTAATGAAGAATATCTTGATGAAAAAAGCTGTTTCTACTTCTGCTATCGAAAAAATTGCTGAGGTACTTGCGAATTTTCATAAGAACACTAGTAAAGTCCCTGAACGAGGTAAATTGAAATATATCTGGGAAAAATGGGATGAAAACTTTCGAACAACTTCCCAATTTCGAACTGAAAGCGAAGAGTTCCAAGAGCAGATTTTTGGATTTATGCGAGGAAATCAGGGATTATTTCAAGAGCGGATCAATGATGACCGTATAACAGATAACCATGGGGATCTCTGTAGTAATAATATCTTTATACTTCCAAATGAGGAGATAAAAATTTTCGACTGTATCGAGTTCAATCCCCTATTACGTTATGGGGACCTTTGTGAGGATGTTGGATTTTTGGCAATGGATCTCGATTTTTGGGATGAATCAAAATTATCAAAGCTGTTTATAGAGAAATATGTAGAATTTAGTGAAGACGAATTATTACTAGAGATCATAGACTTCTTTAAATGTTATAGAGCATACGTTAGAGGAAAAGTTTATGGATTCCAAGGAATGAATGAATCCGATCCTCAGAAAAAAGATGATTTAGATACTCTTTCAAATAAGTATTATGATTTGGCGAAATCGTACGTACCGAATTTCATTTCTTAGACATTTTCTTTTCGAATTATTTTTACTTCAAAAGCCCTTAATGATACTTGTTCTAAACTAGGTGAGAATTGTATATTCTCACGAGATTCAACAGCATAGGATGCTAAAGCAGAACCAAGTTTTGCAGCTTCTTCTATCGGTTTTTTCAGTGAAATACCATAAATTACACCAGCGCGGAACGCATCATACCAAAAATCTGGAGAAAGAACCTCATCTGCTGGACCTTCAGCAACTTTCAATTTAAATTCCTTTGAAAAGATAATGATTCTTGATCGCTGAATCATTGAGATGATATACTTCAACCGTTGAGAATTCGCTAATATCTCATCACATGTTTGTTTCATCCGTTCTTGGATTAGATTTAACTCGTCTTCTGTGCAAATTAAAACTGAAATCTTGTCAAGTATTTGAGTCAATCGCCACTTTGTCAACTCGTGAATGTTTTTATCAGGAGAATAGATCACAGGGAGCCTTTTATTCAGGTCTACTACTTTCGAAATGAATTTGGCGTCAGCCTCAACCTTACCAGTACCAATGAAAACTGCATTTAGTCCCTGAAATTCATTTGATTCAAGCTGATCCTCTAAATCTCTTTCTGCTAAGAACTGGTAAGAATTTTCTTGAAATATAATTAAACTCTTGTTTTGACTGTCTTGTATTTTATATAAGGATGCTGTTTCCTTCTCTTCGTGAATAAAAGGCCTCACATCAATTCCCTGCTTTTCTAAATGGGGACGATGAAACCAATTGAATTCATATCCAGCCTGTGAAACAACGATTGGATATGATCCTAGAATTGCAAGGCCATAAGCAATGTTTACACCCATTCCATTGAGTACTCGTTTAACATCAGAAGCATTTGCAGATGGTGGCCCTTCTTTCTCAGAACTCAAAAGAGAAAAATTATCAGAAATTGCGAAGTCTAATTGATAATAAATCTTTCCCACTACAAGAATTTTGTTTTCCAAAAAGCTACTTCCTTCATTTGTTAGCAAATTAGATTTAATTTCCACTTTTCATGATTGCAACCGATGCATAACCAACCACTGAACTTTTGGGCCCACAAGTTAATCCACTAGTCGAATAATTCAACAATTTGGCTGATTTTGCTCCTAATTTTTCTGTAAATGAAAGAAGAACTTTGACAGGTCCTACACCGCACATGGATATATTATTTTTCCGTACCGCCTCCTCTAATGCTTCAGGATCCCGATTTAACATTGGTGTTAACGCTAATTTATCAAGTGATGATACCTCATCATGGCTTAATATTGGGGAATAATTCCCATGAGTCATATCAGAACTCGCTACTGCGATTGTTGAGTCCTCAATTCCTTCTTCTTTTAACACGTCAGCTAAATAATAACCAAAAGCTTTGGTGATGTTTGTTGGGAGACGTCCTATAGCTATAGGGGCAATTTTAAAATCAGAATAAATATCTTGAAGGAAAGGAATCTGTAATTCTATTGAATGCTCATCCAAATGAGCTGTATCATCAAAAGCCACTATTTGTTCAATTTGATCAGGTAATTGGCTTTTATTATCTATTATCCTATTTAAAAGAGACATATTCACTGGAACTTGACCAAGAGGTGTTTCCCATGCATCAAATGGGGCGACAGAAATTTCTGGCCCATAATGGGTGTGCTTATTGCCAAGTAGAATCACGGTATCAATTTCTCTTCGATCTTCTGCGACAGCCATAAAACCATGCGCAGCTGTAGGTGCGGAACATGCGTATCCTGCGTGAGGAGAAACTACTCCTAGGATATTCTTAACATCTTTTCTCTGATCTGATGCTAGGGGTCTTCTACCTGGTCCTATATTATGTAGGTACATAGCATTGATCTCATCGATTAAACGATCTTTCTGACCAGAATACCAACTTCCGGCACGAACGGCGGTACGAACTCTCATCTTGTTTTCAGCTCAAATCTTCAGTATAATAAAGCTATTTTAGTAAAATTAGTTAGGTAAACACTCGAACGATTTAAAAATATTTACCCATAATTTCAGATCAATTTTTCTCTTTTGAACTGAAGATCCACGATTCTATTTCTCCCTCAATTTAGATGACCATTTTCTCAGTATCAGAAGAATTTTTTTATTTCTTAACGATTCGAAAATGGGAATCTTTTTTAATTCCATACTGTTGAATGAGATCTTTATTTTTCGTTTTAAATTTAAATTCTCCAGTATCTTTGCGTAAAAAACCTACATAAAAATTATTACTGTCCTTTTCTAACCATAAATGCACAAAATTTGCATATTGTGGGTCATCTGACGGCTTGATGCGAAAATTACCTAGATTCTTACCTTCATCAGTGATTTCAAGCTTATATTCAATGGCTTTTTCTTCAATTATTTCATCCTGAAGCTTTGTTTTACCACGTAATTTCTTTTCCTCTTCATTCAAATACGTAATAGCTAATTGCGTTGCTTCTTGGAGAGCTTCATTAGCAGAAGATTCATCTTCAACTTCCAGCTCATATTCAATCCAAATTTCTTCTGGTTCGAACTGTCTTACCTGAATCTTTCGACTCCTCCCAATACGTTTGGGCATTACTCGCCATTTTTCTTTCATAGGCTTCCCACCATACTTGTTTTGATTATATTTTGACTGCTTAAATTTTTCCTAATATCATCTCATGAATAGCTTTGGCTGCTTTTCGACCAGCTTCCATTGCAAGGATGACTGTTGCAGCCCCAGTTGCAACATCCCCTCCAGTATAAACTCGTTCTCGAGTTGTTTTTCCTGTTTCTTCTGTGTGAACCAATGTACCCCACTTTGTTGATTCGAGACCTGGTGTAGTTTGAGCAATTAATTGATTTGGTTTTTGACCAATGGCAATGATTATAGTGTCTACAGGGAAAATAAATTCTGTATTAGGAATTGGGACTGGTCTCCGGCGACCAGACGCATCCTTTTCACCTAATTGCATACGTAAACACTTCAATCCGATTACATTTCCTTTTCTATCTCCGAGAATTTCAACTGGGGAGGTTAATTCTCCTATTACCACTCCTTCTTCTTTAGCATGAATTATTTCTTCTAATCGGGCTGGGCACTCCCCTTCGGTACGACGATAAATAATATCAACCTCACGAGCTCCTAATCGAAGTGATGTTCGAGCAGCATCCATCGCAACGTTACCCGCTCCAATAACTGCAACTTTTTCACCTACTGAAACAGGAGTATCATATTCAGGAAAATCGTATCCTTTAAGGAGATTAACTCGAGTTAAGAATTCATTAGCGGAATAAACACCCTTTAAATTCTCCCCAGGTATATTTAGAAAGTTTGGTGTTCCTGCTCCAGATGCAATATACACAGCATCATATTTGTATTCCTCTAAGAGTTCATCAATTGTTATGGTCTTTCCGATAAGAATGTCTTTTTCTAATCGAACTCCTAAACTTTGTACATACTCAACTTCTTCATTTACTATCTGCTTGGGCATTCGGAACTCCGGAATACCATAAGTTAACACTCCACCATATTCGTGTAAAGCTTCGTATACAACTACTTCATGACCAAAATTCGCTAGATCAGCTGCACAAGTCAGACCTGAAGGCCCAGATCCAATAATCGCGATTTTATTCTGTTTCTGTTCAGGTGGTTTAATTTCAGGACGTTTACCATGGTCAGCAACGAATCTTTCTAGTGCCCCAATACTAATCGCATTAGGGTGGATACAAAACTCTTGACACTGGTTTTCTTGCGGGCAAACCCGTCCTGTTATTGCAGGTAGACTATTAGTAGAAAGAATGATCTCTTTTGCCGAGTCAATGTCTCCTTCTTTTAATTTGAGAATGAATTCAGGGATTCGTACCCCTACTGGACAACCCTGAATACACCGCGGCCGCTTACACTGCAAGCACCTAGAAGCCTCCTCCAAAGCTTCCTCCTCACTAAATCCTAGAGCCACTTCTTCAAAATTTCTGATTCGCTCCCCTGGGTCTTGAATCTGCATGCGAATTCTTTGTTTCTTCGTTCGTTTCTGTTTCGCCATCGTTTTAGTTCCTTCTATGGTTTTTCTCTTGCCATTTTTCCGCTGGATATACGCTCCTCATATAGATAAGCCCTTGATCTAAGCGTTAATTCTTCAAAATCTACCTTTAATCCATCAAAATTGGGACCATCTACGCAGGCAAACTTTATCTCGCCGCCAACAGTCACTCGACAAGCACCGCACATTCCAGTGCCATCAACCATGATAGGAGCTAGACTGACGGTCGTTGGAATGTTATGTTCCTTGGTAAAAGCACAGGTAAACTTCATCATCGGAATGGGCCCAACAGCTACAACATGATCAAACTTTCTTCCTTCTTCAACAAAGCGCTTTAAGAGGTCAAGTCCAAATCCGTGATGCCCTTCCGTTCCATCATCAGTAGCAATATGAAGCTCATCACTCACTCCTCGCATCTCATCTCGGCAAATTAAAAGTGAATGTGTTCTAGCTGAGATGATACTTACCACATAGTTTCCTATTTCTTTCAAAGCTCTGGTTTTAGGTAAGATTGGAGCAACACCACATCCACCGCCAAGAACAGCCACGGTACCCCATTTTTTGATTTCCACAGGTTTTCCTAGGGGGCCTAAGAGATTAAGAATATGATCGCCAGCTTTCATAGTCCCCATAAGCTTGGTACTTTTCCCAATCTTTTGAAAAATTAATGTAATTGTTCCTTTTTCCTTATCACTATCTGCAATAGTCAGAGGAATTCGTTCTCCATTCTGAGTTACTCTTAAAATGACAAACTGTCCAGGTTGAGTTTTTTTTGCAATTAACGATGCCTTAACCACCCACCTAACTATTTCTGGAGATAAATCCTCCTTCTCAATAATGACACAACGACCTTCGGTGAATCTTTCAATATGGAGTGATGCTTTTCTTTCCTCTTCTGTAAGAGTTTTCTCTTCATCTAGTTTAGTAATGTATCTTGAAATTTCTTCTGCAGCTTTAATACCTTCTGCAGCTCCAACACCCACTACTGAATCCCCTCTCGTCGCACTACCAGCAGCAAACACACCTAGAATATTTGTATCTTGATTTGATGATTGGACGATGATTCTTCCTTGAGGAGTTGTAGTCAATCCCGCGTCCTGAAATAATTCACGGTTAGTATTCTTACTACTTAGTATCAATACCATTTCTGTTAAGATAGAAAACTGCTTACCTTCTCCACTTTTCAAGCGTGTCTTTGATATCTTATCTGTACCCTCAAAATACAATGTTTCATGTGAATAAAGAACCTCGACAAAACTTTCATTTAATTTTCTCAGAAGAGCTGGATGTGCATCAAATGCGTCTCGGTTTGTAATCAGATACACATGTGCTCCCATGGCATCATAATGAAGGGCATTCCGAACAGCCCACGAAGTATGGCCAATAATAGCAACATTTTTATCAGTATAATCTCCATCAGGAAGGGAATAGAATACTCCTTTCCCTCTATATTTTCCCTCTCCAGGAATATCTAGTTTTTTTGGTTGAAGACCTGTTGCTATGAGTACAGCCCTAGTATTATACTTAAATTCTTCAGTAAAGAATTCTCCTCTTGTGACTTGGGTATAAACTCGTTTAATAGGATCTTTTAACTCAAGTCTACTTACTTTCTCCGCATAATTTATTGTTGCATGATACTTTGCTTGTTTGGCCATTTTATCCAAGAGTTCTTGTCGAGTAATGCTAAAAAAGCCAGGATACCCATCTACAGCCATACTTCCTGCCGTAGCTGTTCCAGAACGAGCTTCAAGGACGAGTACATTGAGACCGAGTTCCGCTGCTCGAATTGCCCCAGAAAGTCCAGCTGGCCCACCTCCTACTACAACGAGATCCCATATCTCTGAACCCAAATTATTCTTCTCCAAGAATTTGCGACTTATTTGAATAATTGTTTCTATTAAAGTGAGTAAATGAGGAGATACTAAAAAATTGTGTTTCAACTTCGAAAGAATTTACCAATGATTTTGAATCTATTACCACACTTCTTAAAAGGAGAAGTCAATTTCGTTTGCATATTACGAAAATCTTATTGTCTATTTCATTGCTATATTTCGAAGAAAACAACAGAAATCATCATTAAGATCATTCAAAGTCAATAAATAATTGATAGGCAATTAAAAAATGATTTGCATGTCATTTGCGAAAACTTTTGAAGTTGAAAGGAGTCATCGTCCTTGTCTGTTAACTTTTCTAAAAAGCTCAATTCTCTTCAACAAACTAGAATTGTAAGGAGAAACAATGAATATCGACCCCTTCTTTGAAACAAGTATCAAAACATCACCAGATAAGCAGACTTTTGACGCAAAAGTAGGCTTAATAGGATTCTTTTTGTGTTCTTTTGATACTACGCATGGATTACAGATCCTCTTCTCATATCCCGCAAAATTACAGAATGATAAGAATGAAATTAATATACTGAAGACACATTGTGTATGGAAAATAGAAAATGTACCTCTCCGTATTGATCTGAAATTCTCTGAATTTGTATATTCAGCCTTTCAGCTTCAAAGGCCAAAAGAGGAACCTCAAACAGAAGATAATGTGATCTATGGGATTGTAATAAAAAATTGGAAAGATACAAAGCCTATTCCTAATGAGACATTTCTCAATTTTAAGACTAATATGGAAAAGAAAATCAGTTCACATCTTGATTTGTTGTATAATTGTGAAAGACTCGAATCTAATCCTATTAGAAAGAGGGAGTACAAAGAACTTCTTAAGCAAACTACAAAAATCGAACAGGAACTCAAATCTATATGGAAGAAATTTTGTGGCCGTGTTACTGAAAAGAGAAGTATACAAACTACAGAGATAATTCCTGCTACAGTAAGTACGTCAATGGCTCCAATAGAAACAGCTCTTTGCGCTTATGATCTATTTAAACAGAAAATTACAATGAGGGTTTTACCATCGGAGGAAACAGGTGGCTTAATGGTAATTCTAATCAATCAAAGCGAAAATTTACGGGATGTCCTAATTCAAGTCTCAAGAAGAACGGAATTTTTTAGTGAACCTATCTGGGAACAAGAGCTTGAAGAATGGCCCCTAAAAGAGGATCTAATTCTGGAGTTTCCCAGGTCTGACAGAATAGAAAATTATCTTATCAGAATTAGCAGTAAAAAAACGACGATAGATATAAAATCCCTTGAAGTTGGTACTGCTACAGCCAGCTAGTATTGATTTTGCCTTCTAATGGAATCATCAATCTCAGGAGGAAAGCTATTTCCAATTAAGAAAAAGTGGCAAAAACATTTTAGCTTCTTAAAAAATATTACATCAAGTTATGTATATCTCTGAAAACCATCCAAACTTTATCTAATCTCAAAAAAAAGGAGAAAAACTTAGTTATGAGTCATGGGGATCATTCCCTACCTATAGATGATAATCAATCTCCCACAGATGACTCTTATGGATTCTTTCTTTACTTCTTCGACGAAGTAAAAGGCCATGTCCCACTTTTTGCCTATCCTCAAGAATTATTGGAAAGTAACCATGAAAAAAAGATAATTTCGATACATAGCATCTGGTGGCACCAAGATAAGTTTTTAGAATCAGAAAAGTTTATCTCTATGGATCTAGAGTTGGAGGGGGTTATTTATTGTGCTACACTAATTTTATGTCAAACTAGACGAGCTAAAAGACGTTCTGGCATGGACTCCAAGAAATGGCAAGCGGAAAGATTTGTTTTAATTGTCAAAGCCCCCTCAGCAGTCTCTTTCATTGCCCAAGAAATATTACATGAGCTTAAAACAAGAATAAAGGGATCTATTGGGGAAAATCTATGTTTTCTTGTAGAAAATCACCTTAAAATGGGTGAGCAATCTGAAATAGCCGAATTCTTAAAGAAGAAAGCAAATGATATTGAACACCAGCTCATAAGCTTGTGTATTTCATTAATTCCTAAAATCCCCATAACTAAACTTGATGTTACGCTTGAAAGTAGTCCAACAGAAGAAGAAATTAAACAGTCAAATATCGCCAAGCAAGAACTCCCTGTTCCTAAAAAGCCTAAATTGCGATTTTCAATACCTATGGGGAAAAAACATGAGATCTCTAAACCCAGATCAGAGGTTACTCTTACTCCAGAACCAAAACGTGTGAAAATCATTGAAACTATCCGTTCTGATGATGATAGATTGGTTCAGATAACAGTTCGTAATAATAGTTCAGAAGTAATTTCTAATGCTATTCTAAAAATCTATGAATCGCAAGGATTTTTTGGAAAAGACATTCTTGTTTCAAAAATAGAGAAATGGACTCCAAATAAAGATATAACTATTGAATTTGAACCAGCTGATACAGGTGGAATAATCTATTTCTTGAAAGTTGAAGATGAGAAAGAAACAATAAAAGTAAAAAGAATCTTAGGCTAGGGTGATGTAGTGTGTATTCAACTAGAGTAAAGGACCTAATGAAGAGAGAAATTGTAGCTGTAACAGCTAATGACAATCTTGAGAAGGTCGCACAGTTAATGGCGGAGAATCATATTGGATCAATCTTGGTACATCAAGATCATGAACCAATAGGGATTATAACAAAAAGAGATATTATTGAGCGAGTAATCTTATATTGTCAGGATCCTTGTGAAATAAAAGCAGAAGATGTCGCTACAAAGAACCTTATTACGATTTCTCCAAGAGAAACCATAAAAGATGTCCTTATGCTGATGTTTAAACATAAGATCAAGAGAGTTCTTGTGAAAGACCCTGATACTTTTGAACTTGTAGGAATTATAACTACACATGATTTAGTTGCAGCTTTCAACTCTCTGGAGCTTCATTCATCGCCTCCAATGGTTAGTAGTTCTGACACTTAACATCTGGATGAAAGAAAATGACAGAAATTAACCAAGACGATAAACAATTGAGTAGTTATCGATTGTCTAAACGTAAATTACAAGGGAGTAAAGAAGCGAAATTTAGTACTTTGAAAAAACAAGTCATTGACACAGGATTATGCAGCGCATGTGGAGCCTGTGTTGCTTCATGTGTCGAGAATGCTTTAGAAATGATAAATGATCGACCACGCTTAACAGGTAAATGTACTGCTTGTGGAGTTTGTGTCCACCAATGTCCCAAGACAAAGACTACTGTACCTCAATTGATTGGCAATTTTATTGAGGCTTTTCGTGCAAAAAGTCTCCTCTCTGAAGTAACGGGGCAAGATGGTGGCATAGTAACTAGCCTCTTAATCTACCTTTTGCGTGAGGGGATGATAGATGGAGCTGTACTAACCAAAAAAGATGAAATTGAATATTGGAAACCAAAACCTATCATTGCAACAAAGGAAGACCAAATACTAGCTTCTTCAGGATCCATCTATAGTCAAAGTTCAGCAGTAGGAAAGCTTCTTGAAGCAATTAAATCTGGCATGAATTCTATTGCTTTTGTAGGATGTCCGTGTAATATTGATGCTGTAAACAAAATGCAAAATTCTCCATATGGACTGGTCAGATTATTTATGCGTAGTTCGGTCCTTAAAATTGGACTGTTTTGTATGGATGCTTTTTCTTACGACAGATTACGCCATTTTGTTGAAGAAGTCGATAAGATCCCCATGGAAGATATTGAAAAGATGACTATTTCTAAGGGAAAATTCCATATGATACAAGAGAGCGGGGAGACAATTAGTCATCCAGTAAAAGAAATGGACAGATTAAGAGCAAGCTCCTGCCATTATTGTGTAGACTTTTCAAGCGAAAATGCAGACATCAGCGTCGGATCAGTAGGAGCCCCTGAGGGGTACAACACTGTACTCGTTCGTACAGGACTAGGATTAGAGATCCTGCAAGATGCTGCTGAGAATGGATATATTGAGCTTCAACCAATTACCAGAAAACAACTAAATCCAGTTTTGAAACTAGCAAATCTAAAAAAGGTCCAATTATACACGGTCAACCGACGACGATCATTTGCCTTCCAAGTTCCCTCAACCCTACCTGGAGAACGCCAACCTCTCCCATCAAGGGAAATTTTAGTAGAAAAAGGAGTCAGTGGAGTCAAGAAACGCAGAATTGTGCGTATTCAAAGCACAAAACTCATAGATGAAGGTCGTAACATTCAAGTTACCCTACAAAATCGCAGTGGAAAGGTTTTGGAACGAGTTCAAGTTCGTATAACTTTATTAGCTGGAGAGTTATTTGAATCACATAACTGGGAGACTACAATTCGAGAGTGGTTCCCTGCGGAGGCGTTAGACTTCGAATTCCCACGTTTTGATGATAACAGCGAATACATGATTAGTCTTTCAGATACAGAAGGTAAGCTAATCACGAAAAAAGTATCTGTAGCTGAGCTTTTACCAAAAGAAAACTAAATATTTCCAGTTTATTCTTCTCTACTAGCTTCGATAATCAATTCTGCGAAGACTTTCATATCTGTTAACAAAGCTTCTATATCTTCAGGGGGATCAATTGCTGCACCTTCATCTACCATGATGAGTACAGCTAAAACGAAGCTAAAGATATGCAACTGTAATTTCTTTGTATCAGAAACTGCAGAGAAAGAAGCCGAATCACTAGTGAGGAAGTTCTCTCGCAGAACATTACAGGAGAGAATATAATCTCTCAAATCTTCACGAAGCTGAATTCCTGTCGAAAAGCCCTTGATACTGTGAGTTATAACATTTCCATTTACATCACTTACAATGATTTTTGAATTCAATTTCATAAGGTGCTTCTGAGCATGTTCGACACTATCCCTCAATTGATCAAAGTCTGAAATCAGGATCTGTCTAAAAACTTCACTTAATTCTTCTTGCCGATAAATAGACGTTATGAAGGATTCAGGGTCAATTTCACTGATAAAAGGTAGTTCTTTGGCTTTGTTTAAATTCTCTTCTAGTTTATCCTTTGGATATTCCTCTGTATCATACTTGTGATAAAAAATGATCATTCGAGGATCTCCCCCGTTTTCTTTAATGGCAGTGAAAACCTCTTTAAAGTAATTATCTGCCTTTTTAAAGTCTTCAGGATGATGAAGATCAAGTACGAAGACCAGAATTGTAGTATTTGCCAGAAGTTTAGGTGTTTCTAGGTAAGATTGCCTATATTTTTCTTGTCCTCCAAAATCCCAAAGGGAAATCTGTAGACCTAGATAATTATGAGATTTAACTTCATACATAACTGTCGGCCCCAGGTCCTTAACCTCCATGGGAGCCATTCCACCAAGTGTAGTCGAATAAATCGATGTTTTACCACAACCGCTTAGTCCGACAAGCGAAATTTTCATATCAAATTCCTCAATTCGAAAAATGAAATAAAATTGGTTCTATAACAGAGTATTTAGTTAATAAAACCGTTCACAACCCATAAGGCACAAAGAATTTTAAATTTTGCTTATTTTATTAAAAATTAACTGTAATATAAAGTTCAATGAATATGCAAACTTAATATAATAAGTAAGAAGAAGTCAATTACGGGTTCATAAGCCCAAAAATTCGAATCAATAGGATAATTAGAGAGAATAAACTTTCTTAAAGGAAAAAAAAGCTGTGCCTCCTCGCTTTATTTCAAAATACACTAAAGATACACTGCATTTCATTGGCCAACCAATCTTCTTCTTGTTGAAGAAGCAGAGTATGCTCCTTTTCGTTGCTGTGGCTATAACTGAGTGTGCATTCTCTTCTGCAGCATGGGGCTTACCCTTATACCTTGGCCAATTAGCAGAGGAGGGCGGACAAAGTGGTCTCCTAGGGATACAGCTATCAATTATCACCTCTGTATATTTTATGGTGTCATTATCAACTGCTTCATTTTTTGGATCGTTTAGTGACCGTTTTGGGCGACGTCCGTTTTTAATTCTTGGAACTGCAATAGCAGGAGTGTCTTTCCTTATTTTTCCAATTATGTACCCCATCTATGCGGAGAATCCATTCAGCTTCGTTTTTCTGGTTATTGCTAATGGTATGAAAGGATTAGCAGCAGCAATGATATCTGGGCCCGTGTTAGCAGTATTTGCTGATATTTCACCTCACGAAAACCATGGTGAGACAATGGGTAAATTTTATCTGGCAAAATCGGCAGGAGGTGCTATTGGATATCCATTTGGGTTAGTTTCATGGACCATTTTAAGAGAAGGAGCATTCTTCTTCTTTGCAATAGTTATGTTCTTAGCTACATCAATTTATCTGTTTAGGTTCTTTGAACCCCGTAGAGATTTGGCCATTGATGATGAAACTGAAATAATGCTATCAGATTTTAGTCAAATTGCCAAAGATTCAGATATTGATATGAATCCCTTTAAAACAATGATAGAAAGTCTTCAAGATAAACAATTTCGAAAATTTGCTATCGCATGGCTGGCTTATACAACTTTAATCGGAGCGAGCGCTTTTGTTGCACCTCTGGTAATAATTGAACTTGCTGATGCGGTAGGAATTCTCATTGCGATAATTGGATTTATTGCTATTTGCATAATGGGACTTCTCCAGCCAGTGTTAGGCAAACTTTCAGATAATGTCGGAAGAAAACCCTTCTTGGTGATTGGAGTAGTTGGTACCAGTATGTTATTAGTAACACTTGCTTCTATTCTTGATTACAAATACACAAATGGAGTTCAAGAATGGGAACTATCAGAAATCTCTGATTTATTACGAAATCCCCTCTCATTCACAGATACGATCTCCTTAAGATTTATTCCTGATTATCCTCTTCAAATTCCACATATTCTTCTTGTTTTAATGATAGCAATTTTTGGGCTTAGCGCCTCAGGCTTTGCTTCTGCTGCTTTAGGGTTGATTAGCGATGTAGCTAAGTCAGAACATCGAGGCCGCGAAATGGGTTTTACTCAATCCCTTATGGCCATGGGAAACATTATAGGAGCTTCCATCGGAGGATATTTTGTGGGTTTGGGGCCTGCGGGAATTATTGGCCTATTTCTTTTCTGTTTTGGGCTGAGTTTGATTGCTGTAGTCATCATTGTACTATTTCTATACGAAACAAGTGGTTTTTACCATTTTACCCACAAGCTGGTCTAAGAGATCCACCATCTCATGTTTCTCTCCTACCTCAGATTCAATTTGATCTGGGGTCATAAAAATGGATTAACCCTTCAATAAAAATCCTTGATCTTTAAATTCTTTTGTAATTTTTTATCAAGAAGCTTGCGATATTTCAAAGGATCGTCCATCTTATCATCTTTATAGGGCCTGGGAGGCCGTTGAGGCTTTTGATGTTTCATCTTTTGAGCACAATGACCAGTGGAAATGTCTAAAGCTGGAGGACGATAGAAACATACGGCATATTTGCATTTGTAGCCAATACATTCATCCCCTTCAACCATTCGGCACAGAATCTGTTTCTTTCCACGTATACGTGTTATCTGTAGGAATTTTTCACCACATCGAAATGATTTACACGTGGTCTCACACAAAATATCCCTTTTTTTGTGTTGCTGCAAAAATAACCGCTCCAAAATTAGCATAAAAAAGAAAAAAGTCTTGAGGTTTTTATACACGTATATTTTTTTTGAATAACAGATTTTCCCCTTGTATGAAACACACCCAATCTAATATTTATATGTTTTGCTAGAAACTTGATTTGTAAGCTTAGTAGAAATCGAGAATTATCGGATGATTATTGATTGAATAGATGAATTTCTGATGATATAAACCCAACAAGAAAATTATTTTTAATAGAGTATATAGAAAAAGATATATTTTCTGAATTACATGCAAGGTTAGAGAGGTATTCTTCAGTGAGCCACTACTTGAAACAGCTAAAAACACAGAGTGCACGGAAAATAATCCTGCTAGGATTGTCACAAGCGGGAAAAACATCGATCCGCGATGTTGTTTTTGAAGGAAAGGCCCCTGAAGAAACTCAAAATTATGCAGCAACTTTGAATTATGAAAGACAGATTGAACAAGTCGCAGATGAACCAATCACAGTTATGGATTTAGGAGGGCAGGAGGTTTTTCTGAAACGTTTCTTAAGCAGTATGAGCTCATTTATCTTCAGTAACGTTGCGGTATTAGTGTTTATCTGTGATATAGCTACACCAGAAAAGTTCCCCGCCTCATTAAAAGCTTTCGTTGAAGGTGTAAGCAGACTAGAAGAGATGTCAGATGTCCAACCTGCTATTTATGTTCTTCTGCACAAGACAGACCTCATGCCTGATCTTACACAAAGAGCGGAGAGAATGGAATTCCTAATGGAGATGTTTCAAGATTCAGCGCCAGCAAAAAGCATCACATTCTTACAAACTTCAATATATGACAATTCGATTCATGAGGCGTTTAAACGCATTACTGCAGAGGCAAGCGAAGTCATTCCTGAAGCAGAAACCCTTGAAAAAGAAGAAGATTTGCAGGCAATTCAACAGAGACTTCGCCTCCGACCAATTCAACAAGTTCTCCACACTCTCAAATTTATGAATCGTCTAGATGAAGTTATTCTTATGTCCTTGGAGAACCCCAACTTCAAGGTGAATGCCTCAGATTTAGAAGCAAATGAAATACAACATATCTTAACTCTTTTAGATAAATCAAATAATCTCAAGTTAATTTCTGGTTCAAAATCTGAACTTAAACGCCTTGGATCAGTAATGATGTACAAATCAAAATTACCACCTCATCATTTATTGATTTTAATCTCTAGCGATGAAAAATCAATGTTAGAAACACGAAATCTTCAAGAAATTGAAGAAACAATTAACTTACTATCAAATCAACTTGAAACTATGCTTAAAACACCAATTTAGAGGAGTATTTTTTGCGGCAAAACCTTATTGCGTTTTCAGGAATGTCACACTCTGGAAAAGACCTTCTATTCAACCAGATAATGAAACTTGGAAGGTCTGAACCTAACCTGAAAATTTACCAGAATGTCTTTTATTATGATTGGTTAAGCCCCTCTCGAATAAAGAAAGAAAATTCTGACTATATCGTAAATCTAGTTCCTCCTATTCGTGAAAAAATCTTAATGAAGATTAATACTTTGGTGTACATCCATGATATTTCATATCAACTATTGGATGAAATCACGACTGACTTTCAAAATATGACTGCTGAAATCACTAATGTGAACAAGAACTATCAAGTTATTCTAATATTAAATCGTGGACATTTAATTACTAACGAAACAGAAAGAAATAGAATTAAAAATGAAGTAGTTAAACGTTTTCAACAATATTATCCTCATGAAATTCCTGCATATATTGTATCTCTTAAAGGGCCAGATGAACAGAGGCTAACAAACCTAATCTTCACCCAAATAATCAACAAAGCCTCTGATTTTATTAAAGAACCTCGAGATCAATTTCCAGAGATCTATTCAAGTATAGATCAAGAAAAACAACGCAAGATTCGCAGATTATTAGAAGAGAAAATGAATACATTCGGGTTTGCAGGAGCATTCCTGTTATCCTCAAACCATAAGATTCTTCAAAAAATAGGAAAAAATCAGAGTTGGGAGGAAAAAGTCGGGCCCCAAATAATTAGAATGTTGGATCAATCTGAAGCGTTTGATATTGCTCCAAAGGCCAAAACTAATATTCTTCGAATTGAAGATTTTTTAATGGTTACTCAATCGGTCAATATTGGAATAAAATTGATATTCATTGGAATAGAATCAGCATTTACGTTCAATTCCAAGGCTTATGGCATAATTGAAAAAGAATGTCTCGATATTTCAGCAAAAATCTCTTCCATACTGTAAAAAAAGGTGATTATAAGTAAAGGAGACATAAATGATGATTTCTGGCTTAATAGTAACTACAATGACCGATATGGGGCCGTTTCCGCTCTTAAATCTATCTCCAATAGGAGAAGATACGACTGTTAAACTAAGTGTTATTGGGATGACTATTCTTTCAATGGGTGCTGGAACTGTGGCAGAAAAACAACATTATCGATTACATGGATCTATTCCAATTCCGGATTCACCCAATCTTGAAGCTTTAGCTATGTCATTTACAGTTGCACCTACTCAGACTGATGATATTAGAATTGATCAACATGGTCGAGAATCAACTATTTGGCTGCTATTTGACTCTAAAGACCGTGAACGTATTTTTCTTCAACACGCAACAATTGAAAAGGCGTTAAAAGAGGAAATTGAGACAATCTACATTGAAGATAATCTTACTGATCCTACCATCATGGAACGAATCCTTAGACGAATCAAAGAAATTTCAAGCTCAGATATCCCTATTGAGACAAGGACTCCTTCGTATATTCCTGAAAGGGGGGGATTGGAATTTTGTACCATTAATACTGAGGGGGAATTAATCACCTTGAAACCTAGTGATGATTTCACCATTCATCCAGTAATAATTTTGATCAACGGAGTTATCAAACGAATACTTCTAATAAAACTCGATGATTCAGTTCCCCAGCGGCTTATGTTTTTAGCAGGGCGCACTGCTTCGAATCTTAATACTAATAGGTTTAAAAACGAGTTTACGATTCGAGATGTAACAGATCCAATCGAACGTGAAATGATCCTTGAGAAAATCGGTACTATTCAAAAAATTGGCGTTTAAATGAGGTCTAGAAAGAATGTCATACCTAGCACGAAAGAAAACTAGTAAAATCTTGATTCTAGGGCTAGCACAGTCAGGTAAATCTACTATCATCCGAGTGGTAACTGAAGGAAAAATTCCATCCAAAGAGGAACCTTATCATGCCACTATTGATTATGAGCGAAAGCAAAAGGTCATTGCTGGAACTGAACTCACTATTTTCGATTTGGGAGGTCAAACTGCTTTTTTAGATCGGTTTACAGGGGAGCTGTCAGAATTTATTTTCAGTGGTGTGAAATCCCTAGTATTTGTTGTTGACTCAATTGAGATCAAGGATATTTCTAGGGCTAAATATTATTTAGATCTATCATTAAAGAAATTAAACCAATTCAGTCCAGAGGCAACCATCTTCATTTTCCAACATAAAACAGACCTCATTCCCAAAAAGCTAAAGGATGAGGTTAAAAAAACTATTAGGGAATATCTCTCCTCTGGGACGAAAAAAGAAATAAAATACTTCTCAACTTCTGTTTTTGACGACTCAATTTTCCGAGCAATGGGAGACGTTTATGCAGAAGCCAGTGGCGCCCGCAAAACCCTCAGACCTCTTTTAGAAACATTTATCCGCCACAATGGCGCTGATATGGCACAGATATTCACAAAAGAGGGAGCCCCTTTAACAAAAGTACAGGACGTCTCGAGATTTGAACATATTACTCTTCCTGAGGTCAAAGAATTTTTCGATGCAGTAGTAGAACGATTAGCTGCTTCCAAAAACGAAAGATCTACCTCGGTATTAGTTGAATCCGACCTTCGCGTCTTCATTATAAGATTCATGGAAGGTGGATTAGCCTTGTTCTTTGGATTTCCAAAAGACCGCCTTAGGG
>JBHLPG010000204.1:0-6887 GCA_048939725.1 Promethearchaeota archaeon
TTCCATGGTCGAAAGGATATGTTTCTACAATGCTATGTTCTGGTAGGTATTTTTCCAACAAAGCGAATGTCTCTTGAGGGACAATAGAATCATGAGTTCCATAGATTAAATAAATCGGTATCTTTAGTCTTTTTAATTGTGTAAGGAGGTTATTTGGTTTTTTATTCAATTGGGAAGTAATTCGAGAAACAAATGCTTTATTCCGTTCTTTAAATCTATTCCATAATAATTTGTTTGCTATCGAAAATTTTCCTAGTGTATTAGACATCTGGGTGGATCTTGTTTTAGGTATTCGATATGATTGGATCCTAGGGAACATAAAAGGAACAGGGCTGAGGAGTACAAGGGCATTGACTTTTTTTGGAAATAGTAGTGAATAAGCTATTGCTAAAATGGCGCCTACACTATACCCAACAATAATTAGTGGTTTCTGGTTTTTTAAAACCTTATTCAAGAAAAAATAGGTGTCTGCAAGAATTTGATTTGTCTCAGGGGCTTCATATAATCTAATTGAGGATAGCCCAAACCCACGGATATCATACGAGATTAGCTGAAACTGAGAAAAGAGGTTTTCACTCCGGAGCTGATACCGCCAATGTTTCCAAGAACTCCCTAAATGCCCATGGATGAAATATATCGGTGGCCCTTGTCCAGTTGTGTAATAGTATAGTACCCGTCCTTTATTTGTGAAATAGGGCAAGAAAACTTCCCTTCTTAGTATTTCTTGAATTTAAAATTGGATACAATTAATTACAGCTGAAGACAAAACAAAGTAATATAATTTGATTTCTACAAAAAATCAAAAGACCAACACATAGGAATTAGTTTAGCACCAAATACTTCATGATATAGGAGGAAATTAAAATGGACCAGTTTTATGTCTATATGAATGAATATAGAAAACAACCAGAGAAAGGGGACATTCAATAGGTATATCGAGGACTGATGGGATATATCATGGGGTTAAGAGTGCATTGCAATAGCAACTTTAAAGGTTGAATGATGTTTGGAGAAAGATTTTTCATAGTACAGGGAAGAAAGTTTATCTTAGTAGGGAAAAGAATTGATTATTAATCTTGATGAAATTCAACCAGAGTATTATCCTTTACATCCGAATAAGATGTTTAATTATCAATTCAATAAGGGAATTTCTTTAGGTTATGCTCGAGTTGAGGATTTCAAGGAAGTGTCCCCAAGGATTCACGATCTCCATGATTGGACGCGTGAAATGAACTCATTGGCAAACCAAGCTAAAGAAGAAAAGAGAATACTAAATGCAGCCTATTATTATCGAATGGCCGAGTTTTTTACTCTCCCTTCTGATCCCCAAAAAATCAGTCGATATAAAGAATTCAATAGATTAATACACTTTGTTTTAAAAGATCAGCACTATGAAGAGTATGCTGTCCCCTATAACGGTGGACTCCTTCCCACATATCAATTTAAACCGTTAGAACATCCTAAGGAAACATTGGTTATCCATGGAGGATTTGATTCATTCATAGAAGAGTTTTTTCCTTTAGCAGCATTTTTGGTTGAGAAAGGATACGAAGTATACATGTTCGATGGACCAGGCCAAGGAAAAGCACTATTCGAACATCAGCTCAAGCTTATTCCAGAATGGGAGAAACCTGTGAGTACCATCCTTGATTATTTTAACCTGAATAATGTAATATTAATAGGGATTTCTCTAGGAGGGTATTTGGGGCTTAGAGCTGCAGTATATGATCAACGAATAAGCAAAGTGGTAGTTTTTGGAGTTATTTACGATTTTTATTCTGCACGAATGAGTACATTATCGCTTGGCTCACGACTAATATCTAAATTTTTAATTACTCTTCAAAAAGAAAGATTATTCAATTTTCTCATTCAAAAAGCAATGCAGAAAGACTTTTTTGTAAATTGGTCCTATCAACAATCCATGTATGTTTTTGGAGTAAGTACACCATATGAAGTTGTTGAACGACTGAAGCTATTCAATGTCATCGAGATTTCAAAATTCATCAGACAGGATATACTGCTTTTACATGGAGAAGATGATGATTTTATTCCATTAGATATGTATTATAAACAGAAAAGAGCCTTAACTGCAGCAAAATCCATTACGGGACGAATTTTTACTAAAGCAGATAGAGCATCGCATCATTGCCAAATAGGAAATATTAAACTTGCATTCGAAACAATCCATGATTGGATAAAGAGCTAAATGCAATATCTTAAGTTCCTTGTTCTTATGAAATTTTCTAGATTTTTTTCAAAAACCTCAAAAAAATGATACTTACCAAAGAATTTAACACGAATTTGGTAGTTTTTTGAACAGAACTGTTATTAGTTAATGTATATATACATAAAAATCATAGAATAAAATAATACATTTTTAAATTTCAAGTTTTAAGATTACAATTAGTAACTTGAACTTCATCTCCTCTCAAATTGGTGTGGTTATGTTCAAATCTGCAAACAAAGATAAAACAATTTCTCTAGTGATTCTAACTCTAGTTCTAAGCCTTGGTCTTGGTTTTTTTGGCTATTTAGCATCTTCTCAAAGGGATATTGAAGAAAATACCAGTATATTCAGGATTCTATTCGCCACATTAGGGTTCATTGTTCCATGTGCTCTTTGGACTTATGTTGTGTATAAAGGTATGTTTACTGCGTTCAAACAATCCACAACGGGACAAATTTTATCCCAATTGAATCGGTTTAGGAAGCATTTTCAGATTTTCTTTGTTCCTGTTCAAATAATTTCAGTTTTAGTGACATCATCGATCTCTTTTTACCTTTTTCCCACAGCTAACAGTTCATTTTTAGATGGTATAATTTCAGCTTTAGGTTTTGGCATAATAATGTACGTAACTTCTTACATCATTTTAGAATATATTTTAGATAGGATTCTATCACCTAGAATAATAGAGGTATTGGTTCCAGGGGAAATAATACCATTTACCACCATTACAGTATTACAAAAATTCTTTTTGATCGTTACATTCACTTTATTAGGTCTAGAAATCTTCGTCCTTAGAGCTCTTGTTCCTGATATTTCTTCTCTGGAATTATCTACTATAATTTATCTAATTTTCTTTAGTATCATTCCGTATTTAACCCTCTATGGTTTTTATAAAACATCCGAACCTAAATTCAAAGGAATTACACAGAATATGAATGAAATATTATCAACTGACGTAAAATATTCAGATAAAGTATTTATTACGTCTCAAGACAACCTTGGAAACATTTCCCAGCTTTATACCGGCATATCAAATTATTTTGTTGGAATTCTTCAATCCACTCAAAAATCAGCAGAGTACCTAGCTTCCTCTTCAGAAGAACTCGCATCTACATCAGAGGAAGTCAACGCTTTAAGCGAAGAAATTGCTGCAACGATCCAACAAGTTAGTCGTGGTTCAGCTAGTCAATCTGAATTATCAAGTAGAGCTTTAGAAGATGTCAAAAAGATCTCAGAAGTTGTTGCTCGTTCTCTTAAAGACATTGAAGGTACGCTACAGGTGATAGAGGACATCGCAGGACAAACAAACATCCTTGCTTTAAATGCAGCTATCGAAGCAGCACGAGCGGGTGAATATGGGAGAGGATTTGCTGTTGTTGCTGACAATGTTAGGCGATTAGCTGAAGAAACTAAGAATAATGCTTCAGACATCACAAAGTTGACAGCAGAAATTACTTCAAATATTGGTGGGAGTATCGAAAGCTTTGAAGAGACTTTACAAAGCTTTGCAGCTCAATCTGAAGAGTTCAGTGCCTCTAGTGAGGAAGTTGCTGCTGCCACTGAAGAACAGACAGCAGCTATGCAACAACTGAATACAACCGTTCAAAACTTAAACAATCTCGTCGAAAATCTGAAAACAAGTATATTCAAAATTGATACGTAATTATTCAAGTGCATTGGTCGAATTTTGTCTTCATATTCTCATCCCAATATTACATGAACATTATGCTAATTTTCCTTTAATAGGATATAATTGGCGATGAAGATGAATGAAACCCCCTTATATCTTAATCCCAACGCTAATATTGAAAAGAGAGTAGATGATCTCCTGGGTCGACTAACACTAGATGAAAAGATCTTATTGATACGTGGACGTGGATTTTGGACCACAAATGCCATTAATCGGCTTCATATTCCCAAATTTGGTATGACCGATGGTCCATTGGGAGTAGCACATCATTCCAGTCATGATGGAAAACGAACTAGGTTTCCTGCCTCCATTGGACTGGCTGCCACATGGAATAAGACCTTGGCTTATGAAATGGGTAAAGCTATGGGAAAAGAGACGAAATTAGCAGGAAGACATCAGATACTCGGGCCTGGAGTCAATATTATCCGATCTCCTTACTGTGGAAGAAATTTTGAATATTTAAGTGAAGATCCAGTCCTTTCTTCAGATATAGGAGCAGAAATCGTAAGGGGTATTCAATCCCAAAAAGCAGCAGCCTGTATCAAACATTATATCACAAATAACTCTGAAACTGAACGGATGAAGATTGATACAGTAATTGATGAACGCTCGTTTTACGAAATTTATGTTAAAAATTTCAAACGAATAATCGAGAAATCCGACCCCTGGGGGTTAATGTGCTGTTTCAATAAGGTATTTGGGATTTATGGTGCGGAAAATAAACCTATTTTACGTGACATCCTGAGAGATAAACTTGGTTTTACTGGACATGTTGTTACGGATTGGGGGGCGACCAATAGGACTTCTGGGTCAGTAAGCTGTGTTAAAGCTGGATTAAACCTCGAAATGCCTGGGAAGTTAAACGGTAAAGCTAAGATAGCAAACCTCTTCTTTAAGAATAAGTATACCCCCAAAAAACTGCATATGGCACTCTCCGATGGAGAAATTACAGAGGAAGATATCGATTATATTGTGAAACCACTCCTCCGTACAATCATTCGCGTAAAATTGTTAGATGAAAAAACCTCTCTTCCGCAGAAAATATTAGATATCCCTGAACATCAGCAGCTCGCACAACAAATTGCTGAAGAATCAATGGTACTACTGCGAAACGAAAACCAATTTTTACCATTAAATTTGGATTCTATTACAAAGGTAGCTATTTTGGGACCAAATGCAAAAAAAGTCTTCGGAAAGCGTCTACATGGAGGAAGCTCCGCAGTTGTCCCCCCCTTTTTCATCACTCCTTATGAGGGAATTGCGAATTATATTCAGAGTAAAATTGAGATTGTTAAAAACCCTGAAGATGCCGATGTCGTTTTCCTTGTGGTTGGTTTAGATAATGGCGGAGGAATACTCTCTATGTTCTTCAGTAAGAAAGAAGCTGATACTGAGGGCCGAGATAGAACCAGATATCCACTTCCGAAGGAGCAAGAACTCCTAATACACGAAACTGCTGCAAAGAATCCGAACACTGTAGTTATTTTAATCGTTGGAAGTCCGATTGGCCTTTCCTCATGGTTTGATAAAGTACCTGCAGTCCTTAATGCGTGGTATCCTGGGATGATGGGGGGTACGGCGATAGCAAGATGTCTATTTGGGGATGTAAACCCTTCTGGGAAGCTCCCTGTTACTTATCCTCTTAAAATTGCAGATCATCCTGCTCATGCATCTGAGAGGAGTTTTCCAGGTGATCTGAGAGCACTGAAAATTTATTTTGATGAAGGAATTTACGTTGGGTATCGCCATTTTGATAAACAGGAGATCGAACCATTTTTCCCTTTCGGGTTTGGATTATCGTATACAGACTTTAAGATGTCCAATTTAAAATTAGATAAAGAAATGGTCAAAGCTTCAGACAGCTATACAATTTCTGTGGATGTGGAGAATGTTGGAGAAAAAGCTGGAGCTGAGATACTACAAGTGTACATCTCCGATGATGAATGTTCAGTTGATCGTCCTCCGAAAGAATTACAGGCTTTTGAAAGAGTTCATTTAAATCCTAGAGAATCAAAGACTGTTTCAATCACTTTGGACCATTCCTCATTTGAATTCTATTCACCAAGCAAGCAAGACTTCATTGCTGAACCTGGAACCTTTACAATTTGGATAGGAAATTCTTCACGTAACCTCCCCCTTCACACGAAGATTGAATACCAGATTTGATTAGAAATTGATCTGATATACTGTATTTATTGACATATTATTTGTCTCATATAAGATATTTTTCACAAATAACAGCCATGGGCCAATTTGGGTTGGTGTATAGTTGGTTGCAATCCAATCCATCAACTCTTCTGTATGAGAGGTTTTAGGAGTTCTTCCATACGCAATCAAATCAGGATTAAATGCTTCTATTTCCTGTATCCAGCCTTCAAATCCACCAGGGGTCACAGCGTGAACGTAATTATCTATGCCCATGAATAGAAAGAGGAAGCGTGAGGGATTAGTTCGATTGAGAATTACAAATAGTTCTGGTTTTCCTAAACATAAGATCGAAACGTTGTCCCCGTATTTATCTAGAATTTTAGCAGCTTGTTCTTGTTGATATGCTAAAGTCAGGGTATATCTATCATCATAACGGTCTCTTACATGGTAAGCCATGAGTTCAGCAGTAAACACAAGGCTTATTGCTAGCCCCAGAATCATTAATGTGTATAATTGATTAGAATTCAATCGTTTTAGTCCATATATCTCTTGGTGATGATTCTCTATACAGGTTCTGAAAGAAGCAAAGAGGTTTTCTAGGAATTTCGCACAACCTATAGAAATATATGGAAGAAACATGAAAAAATCAGGAAACGCCTGAAAATCAATGAAGGCAAACACCACGAGAACTGGGAAGGATCCAAAGATCACCATCAATGAATCCTGTCGAATCATTTCCTTAAACGAAGTATACTTTGATCTTGTCAAGAGGAACAGGAAAATAATCATTCCAAAGCCTATTATAATCAGAAACATCATTAC
>JBHLPG010000205.1:0-6886 GCA_048939725.1 Promethearchaeota archaeon
TGTTTCTCAAGTGAAATGAATCGTAAACATCAAGCAAATATCACTTATATCGCAGTTGACGAGCGAACTGGAGAAAATATTGCCCAAATTTGGGAAATACTTGGAAAATGGTACCTCAATTATTTGCAGCGATTGGAATCATAACTTCATCTTTGGTGGAAAACAAAAAGAATGATCAAACAGATACCGCAGAAACAATTAATAAATTTCTGGCCATACTTCAAAGAACATCAACTCTTGAATCTTCTTGCTCAAAATTTAGCATGGTCAAAAGTAGAGGGATATTTGGATGATTTTGAGAACCCAGACGTTATAATGTTCATGTGTCAACAATGGGCTTACTTTTTGGCGGGAAATAACAGATCAGTGAATCTTACAGAATTTTTAGCTAAAATTCCTGAGAAAACGTTTATCTATGTTCCCTCCCAAAAGTGGGAAGCAAGTCTAAAATCCCAATGGACATACACAGGATATTTTACCCGTACTGCCCTCTCTGCTCAGAACTTATCACTGCAAAAAATCCAACACTTGTTAACGCCTTTACCCGAGGGATTTCAGTTGAAAAAGCTGGACATAGAGGTAGCACACCAAATTTTAACCCAAAATTTTGCTGACCATTGGGTAAACGTGATAAATTATTTAGGAGGGCCTGAAAAGTTTGTAGAGGAAGGGGTAGGATACTGTATTCAACTGAAAGAGGATAATAAAATAGTTTCGTTTGTGATGGGATTTACGTCATCTATACCTCTTACTCATAGTGTTGAATTGGATATTTTAACCCACCCAGATTATCGGGGAAGGGATTTTGCAACGATCGTAAGTGCTAAACTGATAGAATATTTATTAAAGGAGAAGATTGAACCACATTGGGATGCTGCAAATCCCCGATCTACAAAATTAGCCATCAAGCTGGGATATACAGACCCAAGCCCATATAAATGTTATTATTGGCGAAGATCACCCTGGACTATCTCAGACCTGAAAGAAAACTTTGAACCACAATTTAATAAAGGATTAGAAAATCTTCACTTACTCAAATCAAAGATAAGTACATTTAAACAGAAAAAAAAGGGTGTGGAAGGAAGCTTTTCTTTCTTGTCTCGTTTGACCAAGATAGAGGAAACCTTTAATCAAATTTTCTCTGATCTCAATCGCTTTTTAGATTCTAGAATTGTTAATGAACCTGATGTACCACAATTCAAGAAGTTCTGTAAGAAGCTTAGACAGCAACTAGATGCAATTGAAAAACTCAAGAATGAAATAGGAAATCCTGATTGAAATCTGTTTCACTTTTCAAAAACATCTTGGATTTCTTTACTTTTTTCTATTATCAACTGACAAAAGTTCACAACAGAGTAGCAATCATCAATAGATGCCATTTCAATCGGAGTATGATTATTTTTAGTGGCTGTTAAAACGGGGATAGTTGGAATACCAGCGCCAATTACTCGTATAGGCCCAGCATCGGTACCCCCAATATTCCAAACTTCAGTTTGAATAGAAATTTTATTTTCTTTAGCTAATTCCAACAAATAGTCACGAACAAATGTTGATAACAGAGAAGATTTATCTGATAAAGTAATCACTGGGCCTTGACCCATAACAACTGGGTGTTCATCATAAGTAATGTCTAAAATAAGTGCTAAATCTGGTTGAATTTTTTGGGCGGCTGTTTTCGCTCCTCGAGCACCTATTTCTTCTTCAACCGTTGCAACTAAAAAAACGTCATCTAAAGGCTGATTTTCCTTCAGATTTTTTGCTAGGAGAAGTAACTCGAATACTCCTATTCTATTGTCTAATCGAGGAGAACAGATTATCCTTTCAGAGGGATTACCGACTAGGAAGGGGTTAATCGAAAAGTGTACAGGATCTCCGACCATAATTCCTAATTCTTCGACTTCTTGAGAGGAACGTGTTCCAAGATCGATTTCAAATGTAGGGTTACCTTTGTCTTCCTGTTTAGCATGCATCAAGCCTTTGATATACCCGTTTTTAGTCGAAATGTCCACAGGTTGCAGGTGACACGCTTTAGTATCTTGATATCCAAAATTAAGACATTTCACTAATCCATTCGTGATACTATGAACTAAAAATCCACAAGTATCCATATGGGCTCCTACAAACCATTTAAGCTTATGATCACCCTTCCCTTGAATTCTACATATCACTGATCCAAGATTATCGCGAGAAATTTCACCATAACCCGCTAGTTCTTTCGTTACAAACGTTCGAATAGGAGTTTCAAACCCTGATTGCCCTGGAATTGAAAGGCACTTCAGTAAGGTATCATCAATTTGATTACTCATCATAAACACCAGTATCATTCGTCCAAATAGAGTTTTGAAACCCTCTTTCATATGAAATATGTGATTTTTGTATTTATCAGAAGTAAGAAATTTTGGCTAAGATACCTGTTGTAATTAATACCTTTCAAACTGATTTTCTTGATTTTAATCCTCGAAGTATAAAGATAGCTTCTTAACTTTCAATGATAATATATTCTGTAGGTAATAACCATGGATCAGTTCTCAAGTATTATGCTCATTAGAAAGCCGTTTTATTGTTTTTTAATTGGAATGATTCTCTTATTTAGCACAAGTACCATAATCAACTCTTATCCTGATCAAATTTCGTTTTCAGTTCAACAAGAGCCCGAGGAAGGGGTGGCAATTACGAATGTAAATGTGACCCTAGATAGTGATGAAACCACATATCAGCGTAACACTTTTCTTCCAAAAGTAGAAGATATTGGAATCGATATCCTTCACTATTCAGCAATTGCGAAATTAACAACTCATGGGGATCTTTATTTTGAGATTTTTGCTGAATTTTCAGCTGGTAATGATACATTCTGGCAAATAAATTATACTAGATTTAAAAATTCTCCAGAAGTAAGGCATTTTCAAAATTTAAACGCCCTCCAAGAAATTGTTCCAATAAATATCTCGCTACTTGAGAATATAACAAGTTCTTTTTCAACTTGGAATGAGTCTAATCACCCAGAATTTGGCGCTCTTTTTGGAGTTGAACTAAGAGTTGTTATTCGACAAACAACAGTTTTTCTTTTAACACTTCCAGAACCTTTTCAATTTGACAGAAATAAACTTGAGTTATCCCAACTATCAGATTTCCATTTTGAATCATTCTATCATTACAACAAGGATAGGGATGAACGAGAAGCTCAAGAAAAAGTCCGAATTAAAGCTCCTGGTTCCATTCTAGAATATAAACCTGCTGTGAAAGGTTATTCTGGAACTCTCTACTTAACTAGCTGGGAACCAGAAGAGGTTCCAAGATATATGCGTCAATTTGCAAATGCTCAACAACATATTATCTTACAAATTAAACTCCCCGTCCAACAAGATATTGAATACTCATTTGACTCCGAATATTCTGAAAATCCTTTGACTACAAAAAGCGGGAACATTGCCACGTTCGAATTTCTTCCAAATGGAAAAATTCCTCATTACATTCAAATCAGTTCTCAAATTCCTTTTCTTGAACAGTTCTCTCTTACTGATTATGTCGGCATGGCTTTTGGTGCCTTGGCTGCATTAGTGACAACTGTGAAAGGTATCCCTTATTTTTGGAACCGACGATCTTTCAATAAATATATCAAAGGACTACGTACCGCTGCCGATAAAGGTAATATGTCAGAATTTAAGACCCTTCAAGAAAAAGCCGTGAATAAATATGTTGGTGGAAAATTCACAACAAATCAGTTTGAGGAAGTTCGAAAGGAAATTCAAACGCTAAAGCGACTGAAGGAAACAACACCTAAGGCTGAGACTTCTTCATCTCCGTTACAAGAGCTTCTAGGAAACTGATCCAGGAACTCAATTAGTTTTATTCACGGTGGGGGTGCAGTACTCACTGCTGCTTGTTGTGGTATCTCTCCAAGAGCATAAGCTACCTCTTGATGCCTGAAGTAGGTATTGTACAAGGTTGCATACTCCCCTCCTTGTGCTAACAAGCCTTCATGGGTTCCTTCTTCATTAATTTTTCCCTGGTCAAGTACAATGATACGATCTGCATTTTTAACAGTGCTTAATCTATGAGCAATGATAATGGATGTTCGCCCTCTCATTAGTTCTTCTAAAGATTCCTGTATCATAGATTCTGTATATGCATCAACAGATGATGTTGCCTCATCCAAGATGAGAATTCTAGGATCTGCAAGAAGAGCACGAGCAAAACTGACAAGCTGTCTTTGTCCCGTACTTAATAAACAACCACCTTCACCAACCTGTGTTTCCAGGCCGTCTTTTAAATATTCGAGGATCTCATCTACCCTAGATATCTTTAAGGCTCGTTTTAGATCTTCTTCGCTGGCATCTTTTCGACCATACGTGATATTTTCAAGGATAGTTCCATTGAAGAGGAATGGCGTTTGTAAAACAATACCAAGATGTTTCCGGTAGGATTTTAACTTAATATCTCGAATGTGAGTATCATCAATCAATATTTTTCCCGATTGGAATTCGTAAAAACGTGCTAAAAGTGAAATAATTGAAGTTTTCCCAGCACCAGTGTGGCCGACTATCGCAAGTTTCTCTCCAGGTGGGATTGTTAAGGAGAAGTCCCTCAATACAGGTGCATCAGCAACATATTCGAAATCAACATTTTGAAACTCGATCTTACCCTCTATTTGACCAACTTTAATATCACCTAAATCTTGTACCTCTGGTTCTGAATCAAGAACCTGAAGTATGCGTTCATATCCAGCAAAACCTGCTTGTAATTGTGAATAGAAATTAACTAATTGAGTTATTGGGAAGAAAAATCGAGTTAAGTAGGTTAGAAATACATATAAGATTCCTGCAGTGATAAAACCTAGGTTTGATATGGCTGCTTGTCCACCAACCCCTAAAATGACCACAGTTCCAATAGCTGATAATAAATCAACGAAAGGAAAAAACATACCCATAGAGCAACTCCTTCGAAAGCCTGCGATGAAATGACGTCTGTTGATATCTTTGAACTCTCCTAAGATTTCTGTTTCTACTCCAAATGATTTGCTAACCTGAATGCCATTCACAGATTCAGCCATGGCAGAGTTGACAGCGGCATGAGCTCTTCGAAAGCTCATACTCGTTATTCTTGCGATTCTACGAAACAGATAACTCATGATCAAGAGAATTGGTATTACAAGCGCAGAAATAAGTGCCAATGGTAAGTTAATATATGCTAGAACGATGAAAATCAAAATCAGAATAAGAAACTGTCCCGCGATAGTCATCACGATTGATATAGCAACACCATAATCAGAAGCATCACTTGAAACGCGTGAATTTAATCTGCCACTCCGATGTTGATCAAAGAATTTCATATCTTGCTTTTGAAGGGCTGCAAAAATATCAGCCCTCAAATTGACCATAAAATCAGGTACAAATTTTGCGGATTGGATATTGATTATGTAATCAGCAATCCATGAAAATATATACAAAAAAAGGTAGCTGAATCCCCCACTCAATAATATCAAAAACATCAAATCAGTTATCTGAGGATTTTGAAGTGTGTCAATTATATTAGCGAAAATTAAAGGAGTTAATAAGCCTGTAATGGTCACAATAACCATAGTAAAAGTAGAAATAATCATTGGTCGCTTGAATGGCGCAATTCTCTCGATACTTCGTCGTATTAACTCTCTATCTGAATACTTTCTTTCCTGATCTCTTCGATCTATTCCTTCAAAAATCCAACCCATCTAGGGACCTCCAAAAGCAGTTGTTACTGCTGGTTGTCTCACTTCTAAAGGAGGAAGTTCAACATTTTTGCCAAAAATCCGCCGATAATCTGGTGATGTCAAGATTAACTTGGAATGATGTCCTTTAGCAACAATCTTCCCACCTTTGAGGACGATGATACAATCAGCCTGTCGAATAGTGGATAATCGATGTGTAATAACAAAGGTTGTTCTGCCCAGTATTACTGAATTTATTGCTTTAACAATCTTTTCTTCGGTTTTAGAGTCGACAGAACTCGTTGAGTCATCAAAGATTAGGATTGTAGGATTTGTAAGAAACGTTCTTGCTAAAGCCACTCTCTGTCTTTGCCCCCCAGACAGTTGGCTTCCCCCTTCTCCAACATAAGTATCATACCCCTTTGGCAACTTCGTAATAAAGTTGTGTGCCTGAGCTAATCGAGCAGCCTTTTCAACATCCTCCTGACTAGCATCTCTAGCACCAAATATTATGTTTTCCTTGATTGAGCGAGGAAAGAGATAGATATCTTGTTCTATTCTTCCAAATCTCTTTCGTAAAGATTCCAAAGAATATTTTTTGATATCTACCCCATCTATTGTAATTTCTCCTTCATAATCATAAAGCCTTAGTAACAAATTTGTTAGGGAGGATTTTCCTGATCCAGTAGGACCAACAATGGCAACTGTTTGTCCTGGTGCTACCGCAAAATTGATATTATCTAAAACGGGCTTTTTTGAGGTTGGGTATTTGAATGACACGTTCTTGAACCGAATAACTCCAGTGATATGGGAAGGAAACTCCTTTTCTCCCTCACCGTTTTCCTCACTTTCCTCTCGAATTTCCATTGCATGAATTCTACGAGCACCCGCCATTCCACCATTGAATAGACGAATGGCAAAGCCTATTACATATGTAGGAACCAATAAACTGATTAATAGACCGTTAAAAGCAATAAGACCTCCGATTGTCAGCTCTTCGAGTAGAATCAAGTATGATCCTGCTAATACAGAGAAACCAATAGCCGCGAATAAGATGAGAGTGGGAAAATAACGAGCCTGAAGTACCTGTTGTCGGTACCAAGCTTTCTTGAAGTCAAGAACATATTTCATGAACTTTTGCCTTTCATATGATTCCTCGGCGAATGCTCGAACAACTTCAGCTCCAGTAATGTTATCTTGAAC
>JBHLPG010000206.1:0-6878 GCA_048939725.1 Promethearchaeota archaeon
GCGATGGAAAACTAAGAATATTATCTAGCAAATATCTTTTGACGAATAGGAAGACTAGAAATATGCCTAGAGGACATTAAGCATTAGATTTTCGACATCTGTTATATCCTAAGTGTTCATATAATACTGAAGACCTCACTGTGCAGAAGAATTTGCTCAAAACCTGAAGCAAAACTTGTTGCCTGAACAGTGGTGAATAATATGGAAAATAGAAGTAATAAAAAAAAGAAGATGAAAACAGTGGCATGGACAGGTTATGGCCCACCAGAAGTTCTTAAACTCGAAGAGGTGGATATACCTACACCTAAGGCCAATGAAGTTTTAATAAAAGTGTGTGCGACGACTGTACATAGAGGAGATACGAGAATGCGCAGGTTAGACGTTGGAGGACCATTTTTTGCTCCTATTTTCGCACGATTCTATTTCGGTTTAAGAAAACCTAAGTTGAGATTAGGGATGGAACTAGCTGGAGAAGTAGCAGAAGTTGGAACAGATGCTAGTAAATTTAAGATAGGTGACAAAGTTTGGGCAACAACCCTATGGGCTGGTTTTGGAGGATATGCAGAATATAAAGCAATGAAAGAAGATGCTGAACTGACGTTAATGCCTTCTAATATGTCCTTTGAAGAAGCTGCCGTTATTCCTGCGGGAGGGATCACCACATTAGGGATTATTAAAATGGCTAATATCCAAAGGGGACAAAAAGTACTCATTTATGGTGCTTCTGGAAGTGTTGGGACCTTTGCTGTTCAATTGGCTAAGTCCCTTGGTGCTGAAGTTGCTGGTGTATGTAGTACGTCAAATTTAGAATGTGTAAAATCGTTAGGAGCCGATAAGGTGATTGATTACAAAACAACTGATTTTGCTGACTTAGACCAAACCTATGATATCATTTTTGACGCTGTAGATTTGTATAAAGGAAATTATAAGAAATCTTTAAAGAACACTGGAATTTATCTCAACGTTGACAAATCCTCAAATGAAATCAAGAAGAATCATGCCCTTCCCCTTCTTATTGAGCTTAAAGAGATTTGTGAAGCTGGGAAGCTAAAGGCCGTGATCGATAGAACCTATACATTGGAACAGATTGTCGAGGCTCACAGATATGTGGATACTGGACGCAAAAGAGGAAATGTAGTCATTAGAGTCAACTGAAATTTGGAATAAGGACACACAATAATTCATTATTGTTATAGGAAATATCACAACCTCAAATTTGACTTGGTGAGTTTGAATTGGAGAAAAAATATGGAGACAATATGTCCGTAATGGGTTATTACTTTAAAAACACCATAAGATATTGGAAAAAAACTTTCAAGATGATATTTTTCTATAACAGATCTGAATGGTCTGAAATTACTGTTGAGGAATTAGAGGATCGCTTTAATTCTAACCAGATACCATTAATCCTTGATATTCGCACCATTCAGGAATATTTAGATGGACACATCCCAACTGCTAGGCAAATTTATGTTACTGAAATAAAATCTAATTTAGAGAATCTGCAGCAATTTAAGGGAAAAGAAATAGTTACGGTTTGTCCAGGAGGAGGTTTATCTCTGGTTGCCGTTGATATTTTAGTTGACGCTGGTTTTAAAGATGTCAAAAGCTTAAAAGACGGCATGGATCTATGGATTGAAAAGGGATACCCAATTACTACCAATGAGGAATTTTTTTACCCTTCTAAAAAAGATAGAGCAAAAATAATTAAAGAACTTCAGTCCTTAGAAGAATATCGCGGTGAAGTCCATCATACTGTAGATGCTCGTGGTTTAACCTGTCCTCATCCGATTATGAAATCTGTTGAAGCTCTGAAAGCATTGAAGGTTGGTCAGGTATTAGAAATACTAACAACCGATCCTGGTAGTAAATCTGATATTCCTGCATGGGCCCGTTCTACAGGACAAGAACTCTTAATCTCAGAGGAGCATGGTCTTGAAGAGTTCCGTTTTCTAGTAAAGCGAATGAAATAATCTAATCTTCGCTCCTTTTAGAGAATCAAAAAGATTATTGCGAATACAACTGGAATAATTAAGGAAATAATTGGACTTAATTTCATTAGATAAACACAATAAATCAGTTTTGGCGATTCAGAAAAACGATTTTTTATGTAGTTGACTTTCTGATACCCTTTCTCTTGATAGTACCCAATAAAAGCTTCCTCAAGCTTTTCCAGATGATTTTCTTGGTCTTTTGTTGTTAAAAATTCATAGATTATCTCTTTTTCTCCTCTGATGACTAAAAATAATGAAATAAAAAAAGAAATAACAAAAAGAAACACTGCGATCTCAGTGAAACTTAAGTTAAATTTCACTTGGAAATCAGAAGCAAAAAAATCTACTGCTGAAGGTATATTCGAGAGATCAGCTAGTGGGTCTTCATAATGTTCATCTTGTACAATTTCTGTTGAATTGAGGATGTACATTATAGCCATGTATATTAAAAATGGATTAAAAGTTGCTGCAATCTGCATGAGGAAATTAATTATTGGTTCAAGCCAAGAAAATATCGCTAGAAGGGAATGAATGTAATTAATCATATCCTTTATCATATCTGCCAGAAAAGGAGGGATTAATGCAATTATATCTGGGATCACAAATTCAAACAACCAAGGAAAAGTGATGGGGGCAGTTATCGCAATTGAAAGCCCAAGTGCTGGAATTATACTCCAAACTAAGAAAAGAGAAAATCGTATTCGAAAGGGCTTTTCCTCAATATCAATGGTTTTATCTGGAGGATGTTCCGATTTAAATTCTTCTAAAGGTTCATTTAATCGTTCTTCATCCCATTTCAGCCCCCTTTTGTAATTGGAGATTGTAGATTTAAATTGTTGTCTTTTTATCTTCCCTTTTGCCCATTGGAAAGAAGCCATAATCTTTTCTTCTGGTTTTACCTGGTCAATTTCTTGTGCTCCTAGGTCAGAGGGAGGAGTATCAGAGGGCATTTTCTATCATTTCTAAAGGGTAATGGACTGTTTACTTGAAAAACCTTTTTTCATACCGATACTCTATAATCACATCGCTCTTTTTTAAGGATAATTTTTCTTAAAAACGTCTTATTTCATTAGATTCCAAATTTTGGAGTTTTATTACGTGCCAACACAGTAATATTTTTATTTAATGCTGCTAAAAATTATTTATATCAGGATAGTTGAATATTGACCCGCAAAATATATCTTAAAGATACCATAAGTGAAGATGCAGATATTCTTGCCCAGATTTCAAAAAAAGCGTTTGATACTGATTATTTAGTAGGGGCTCCTACAAAAAGTGGAGGTCCTCCTGGTTATGATTTAGCTCAATTTCAGCTTCAAATGATGAAATTTTTAACATACAAAAAAATTTTACTTAATAAGAAAATTGTGGGTGGAGTTGCTTATAATTCGAAAAAAGAAGGGAATTTCATTCTAGAACGGATCTTTATAGATCCAGAATATCATAAACAGGGAATAGCGAGTGAGGTTATGAATATATTATTTAATGAGTACCCCAATGTTGTCTGGACTCTAGATACTCCAGAATGGAATATTAGAACAAAAGAATTCTATGAGAAACATGGATTTCGTCAAGTCGGGTGGGAAGAAATAGATGAGGATATGAGGTGTAGGTGGTACCAGCGGGATGTAGAAGGAGTGAACATTATCCAAAATATCGGTGATTTAGTCGATGGGATGAGTGAGGTTGTGGTTATCGGGAAGGTAACAAAGATTTTTCCAAGTCGAAAGGTACACCGGAAAAAAAACAGAAAAGAATTAACGGTTACCAATGCAATATTAGAAGATAAAACAGGGAGAATCAAGCTTACTCTTTGGAATGACCAATTGAACTTATTCAGACTAAACGAGAAGAGAAGAATAGAATTTGGATATGTAACTTCTTATAACAATGAGCTTCAGTTGAATCTTGGCTTTTCTGGGAGAGTAATTATAATTGATTAACTTAAATGGCGTCATTCTTATCTCGGTATTCATTTCACTTTCTATCTTGGTAAATATCTGTTTGAGCTAAGGATTATTCTTTCAATCAATTTTACTTTCTTTGATTCACGATTTCTGTACTAATACATAAAAAGGGGAAATGAGGAAAAAAGAACTTGAAAATCACGTATTTAATAGAAAGAAAAAACATTTATGGGGTTATTTCTTGGCTTTTTCAGATATATTTTCCTCTATCAAAAGGAAATTACAACACAACCAGCTAATTTCTTCGTTGGATCAGCTTAATCTACTAGAAAATCTACTATATCAAGGAAAAAGCCATGAACTCTTAGATAGTTTTGAAAAGCTAAAAAAAATTGGTGAAATTACACGTGTAGCCCCTATTGATACCCAAATTCTTGAGATCCTAATCTTATATGAACTAGATGAATTTCAATCAGGATTGAATCTCACTGAACAGGTTATTACCCTAGCCAAGCAATCTGAAGATCGATTATCAGAATTTTATGGAATACTCCTAAAAATAAAGGCAAATTTAGAGCTTGGGGATTCCAAAACATGTTTAACCTTAATAGAAAATGCAGAAGAATTTCTCCATCTACTTGAGAAAAGTTCCGTTGATGTTTTAAGGCTGGAATCTGATTTAAACTATCTGAAAGCGCGATTTTTCCTAAGAACCGCCGAATATAACACTATGCTCGATTTAGCGCAAAAATTATTAATTGTTAGAAGGGAAAATAGAGATCAGTATGAACTAGCGGAATGTCTTAATTTAAGAGGGATTGCTTATAGTGCAAAGGGCGAGTATCAGAGTGCGAACGATTCTTTTCAAGAATCATTATCAATTTTTGGCAAGTTTAATAATAAAAAGGCCACATCGAAGATTTTAAACAATCTTGGGATGAATTCCTGGAGATTAAGTAACTTATTGAAAGCCTTAACCTTTTTCCAGAAGAGCTTAGTATTAGCTGAAGAAATGGAAAATCTTACTCATATTGCTATAACACATTTAAATATCGGTCTTATATATGTAAATCAAGGGGAATTGAATTTAGCACTAGAGAGTTTTCAAAAAAGTATGATCATAAGCAAAGAGATCGGACAGAAACGGCCTCTTTCATCTTGCTTAACCAATATGGGATTGATTTATCATGCGAGAGGAGATTTTGAGCAGGCTATGCGTTATTATCAAGAGTCTTTAGTCTTATCACAAGAATTAGGGAATAAACATGACATTGCTCTTTGTTACAACAATATTGGGGAAATTTACCACTCAATGGGAAAAATTGAGGAAGCTTTTGATCATATTAAGAAGAGTCTTACTTTTTTTCGAGAGATCGGGGCAACACCTGATATGACATTACCATTATTTAATCTAGTAGAAACCTCAATATCCTCGGGATTACCTCAAAAAGCCCAATCATATTTACAACAACTCCAAGAGATCAACATGAAAGAGGAAAACAATCTCATTAGTCAAAGGTATCGTTTAGCTGAAGCTTTGGTCTTAAAAAGTAGTAGGAGGGTAAAGATGCGGATTCAATCGTCTGATATTCTTGAAAAACTAATATCAGAGGAAAATGTTGATCACGGACTCACTATCCGCGCAATGTTTGAACTTTCAGAGTTATTAATTGACGAATTAAGAGCATATGGAGAGGAGGAAGTCTTTTATAAAGTTAAAGAGTTGATCCAGCGTTTAGATAAAATAGCTAACAGACAGAACTCTTATTCTTTGATTATTGATACAGCGATTCTTCAAGCCAGGCTTTCCATGGTAGAAGGTGATTTGAATGCATCACAGAAGTATTTAGATCGCGTAGAACTAATTGCTAAGGAAAAAGAGATTCATCATTTAGCTAAAGAGATCCAAAAGGAGAAAGAACAATTGAAAAGTCAATATAAGAAATGGGAATCCCTAATTCAAAGTAATGCACCTTTTCGATCACGTTTGGAACAAGCGCAGTTAGCTGAATACATTTATGCAGCAAAAAAAACGAAAAGAGAATGGGGGAGCTTCTAGCATTAGAAATATTATCATTTCTTGAGATTCTGTAGTATTGTTATAATCAGATTTGTATTGACTCCAGAATAAATAGAAATTGACACCGAACTATAACAGAATGTTATGATGATGTTACGAACTCCTTAACCATCATAATAGTATAGGGTTAGCGAGCGAGAAAAGGTATTAACCAAGGGGATAATTGCATGGAACTACTGAAAATAATCCTGATAGGAGATGGGTCGGTAGGGAAGACCTCCATTCGTGAGCGTTATCTAGGCTATGGATTTCCCATCCAATATTTACCTACATTAGGAGCAGATTTTTCAGTAAAAAATGAGATAATCTGTGGAAAAAAGATAAGCTTCCAAATCTGGGATCTTGCAGGACAACCTGTTTTTGAGACGATCAGGAAGATGTATTATCGTGGTGCCAGAGGCGCATTCGTTGTCTGTGACGTCAGTAATCCTGAATCTGTAATGAACATTAATAATTGGGTAGATGAATTATGGAGAAATAACGGGAACGGTCCAATTCCGTTCGTGATTCTAGGGAATAAAATAGACCTAAGACATACTGGAGAGTACTGTATCCAAGATCAGACATTACATGGAATAGCCAAGGGGATAACAACTACAACAAGCGAATCTCTGCAATTTGATGTGACTTATTTACCAATCAGTGCTTATACAGGAGAAAATATCACCGAGGCGTTCAAAAGACTAGGAATGCAGGTAGCATCACACAGGATGTATCTATCACAATACGCTTGAATTAACCTTTCTCTTATGAAATACATTCATTGATAACTGATTTTAAACAACAAATTCTTATATGAAAACTACTCTCTTAAGCCAATTTTGAATTCCTTGGGGTATAGAAATGAAAATAAGTAAGCCTCGGATGGCTCTTAAAATACTGAGATTATGGCTGTGG
>JBHLPG010000207.1:0-6860 GCA_048939725.1 Promethearchaeota archaeon
CACGGAAGGCACGATCACGACTGATATCCTTATTTCTGATATTCATGAGATAGCTCTCATTGATGCAATAATTATCCCTGGGGGAGAGTTTGCTTCAACTCTTTATTCAAATCAGAATATAGGACGCTTTCTAACTGATGCAAACGATCTCGGCTTGGTAATTGCAGGAATAGGTAATGGAACACTTGTCCAGGCGGATTTGATCAACGGGAAAAAATTCACCAGCCATAGCTCTATTGTTGCTAATCTTACAACAGCAGGTGGGATCTATATCGATGGAGTATCTGTTGTTACTGATGGGAATATTATTACTGCGACTTCTCCAAACTACGAAGAATTCTCCTATGCTATTGCGAATGCTATGGGGTATTCATATACTCTTACAGTTGATATTTCGTTTGAAAAGGAAGAACAAGGTTGGAATTATGCCATACGAGTTGAGGCTTCAGATAACTATATCATTAAGAGAATGAGTATTAACCTGTCTTCCCTTGTTTCTGATGAGAAAACATTGATTGACTCCTTTGAGCTCAAAGGAAAAAGTGGGGTATTCACTACAGACCTTGGAATTTTAGCTAATGGCTATTATGTTGTAGATCTTGAAGCTGAGAGTATTTATGGAAACCTTGAAGTTCATCCTGCAGTTAAGGAATTCTCTGTTGGGAGCAATTAACCCTAATCTCCCTCTCTTCTTCCTTTTTTATAATTCAGGAATCACTATCTGGGATAGTAGTTTTTAATTAAAAATGATTAATCATCCTTCAGGGGGGCTTCGCTGCACAATTCTCTGAGCTTCTTGGAGATATTCTGTAAGCTGAGCGTGGATTAAGCGTTCTTGGAGAGAAGTATGTTGCTGGATCAAGTCCTGCCATTTGTGGAAATCATTTTCGAGTTCGTTCTGCTCGATTTCCACCTTCTGCATCAATTGATTAAGATTTTTTTCTTTAATAATCATCCTAGCTTGAGTGAAGTATTCTTGGGCTTGATCTAGCTCTCCTTCCACCGTGGCAAACTTCGCTCTTAGGAGTAAAGCGTTGACAACCATATTGAAGTCTTGAGAATCTTGTGCTTTGGTATGGAATTGGTGAATAAGTGTTTTCGCTTCTTCCCACACCTCTTGTTCACCAGTGGCCTTCAGTTCAAGAAGTAAGAGGTCACAGAGAGCGACTATTGCAATCATAGTAAAAGCTGGATTCTCTACTTCACTCACAATTTGCCTTAACAATGCTTGAGCATGCATTTTTTCAGCCATCCGTGGACTCTGCTTTAAGACCAGCGCTTCAACTAAGCGCTTTCGAAGATGAGCCATTTGTGCCTCATCAGGGATATGAGCAGTAACTTTTTGTAGTTTATTCAGATACTTTTGGGCATGTTCAAGCTCCTGTTGGTCTAAACTCAGAAGAATGAGATGAAATAAATTCTTTGCTACGAAATAATCATGATTTAATGCCTCAAATTTGGCCAAACTACTTTGAAAAAACGGTAATGCTATGTCCAATGCACCCTTTTGATGATACGCTTCACCTATAATACGGAAAGTTTCAGCAATTATACCATCTCTACCTAACGGTTCAGCTACAGCTAAGCCTTGTCGAAAATAATCTAACGCTTTGTCTGGGCTACCTCTGCGAGCATATATATTACCAATATGCTTTAACGCGTGTACAATGTATTCAGAGTTGCCAGTCGCTTCACTGAGGCTTAAACTCCGTTGATAGTACTCCAACGCTCTATCCAGCTCACCTCCAGCGTCATTCACATTACCAATGTCATGTAAGCATTCCCCAATTCCTCGCTTGTTACCTAACGCCTCGTAAAGGGATAAACTCTGTTGATAGTACTCCAACGCAGTGTCTGGTTCGCTTTTAAACAAATGTGAATTAGCTATCCAAAAAAGGCATGAAGCGATACCATGGCGATTGTTTAGGAAATCAAATGATTTTAATGCTTTGTGATAATGCTTTAAGGACATGTCTAACTCCATCTTAGTGTAATAACTAAGACCTTTTACGTGTTCAAATACAGCTATCCAAATCGCCCCAATCTGACGTTCTGTATCCGTTAGGGTTTCCATAATGGCTTCTCCTTCCGCCAAGACCGATTGAGCCTGTTCTTGCAGTGATCGGCTTAATGCATATAAAGCATAGAATTGAGCTGCCAACAATGCCAGGAGAAAACCAGGATTCTTGGGAGACGGATAGGTTGCGCGTGCCATAGTAGCGGTTTGAAGGGCTTCTTCGGACCTCCCAAATCCTTCCAAAGAGCGACTTTTGTAATAAATGCATGCTATTTGCTCCTCCTCGGATAAGGCAGCCTATTCACCTCGGTCCTCGGTCTGTGTGAACTGATCTAAGACCTCCTGGTATTTTCCAGATTCATAGAGGTCTTTTAGTTCTTTCAACATCATGAGGTCACTCCAAGGAGTTATTATTACCTTTTAAATCTTCAACTCCTAGCTTTGAGACTCAAGAGTATATAAGCTTTTGATGAATACGGAAGAGAGCCTTTCCAAAAAATTCCCTTCCTGTCGGAGGAGTTTAAATCTCGCATCATAACCCCATATTAGACAGACACCAGACCACTGCTGAGGTTCCTCCAATGACATAGGTACTTCCTTCAATTTCCTTTACTCCCTAAAGAAAGGTACTTCAGTATTTGAATCCGCTATTAACTGTTTTGAGTCCTCTCTCAACAAATTTTAGATTATATCAGTACACTTGGTATTATTAAGGTTTTATACTATAGCTTCGCTAAACCATGAAGAACTCTGTAGATTTTAAGCATTAAAGGTCTGGAATATTCTTTTTAAGAACCTGAGACAAATCATTTAGGAGATTGATATATTTAGAGTGACTGCAATTGACAGTCTGCAGAAATTCGTACAAGAGATTCATATCAATCTGATTCTTATCAATTAGCTCCTCATATTTAAGTAACCATTCTCCAAAAAGACGGAAAAAATGTTCGTTTGTGTCAGAAAACTGTTTGGGAATGCTAAAATAATTGCTAGGAAGATCCAAACCGATTAATTTAGTAAACTTCTGAAACTCATCAAATTGAGTTTTATAATGCTCATAAATGTACTGTCTGCTAGAGACAAATAAATTCCTCGCAACCCGACCATAATATTTGGTTTTATTTCGTCCATGAGGGCCTTCAAGTAATGTTACAACATTTTCAATTAACCCAAGTTCAACTAAGACATCTAAATGAAAATAGAGTGTTGTTTTGCTAATTTCTTTGTCAATTACCTTCCGGAGAGCGGTATCAATTTCAGTTACATTTAATGCGTGTCTGACCTTTGAATTTCCATCAGGAGACTCGTCTTCTATTCCTATTCTCAAAAGTTTAACAATTTCTCTTCTGACGGATTGGGAGAAATATTTATCCTTTGGGACATTGACAAAAACAAACTGGGGAATGTTTTCCCAGTAATCAAAGAGTTTTTGACGATCTTTAGCCATGAGTTGTCATCTTTTCTGTTATTAATTACTGGTGTGGCTTGAGTAATCAGTAATTATATTCATTTTTGATTATTTTGTCCGAAACGAAATCTATATAATGCGAAATTACGGTTCGAGTTCTCCTCGAAAGGTAGACGACATAATTTAAAGAAATTATCTGGTCAAGAATAGACAACGAAGGGTGATGGAAAATTTTTGAATATTCACATCTTCACCCAAAAGATATTGGGGACATTAATGTAATAAGAGGGACTATTCTTCTCAACTAGAGCTAATTAATATCTGAACAGATGATTGGGCGAAAAAGTGTTATTGCCCATGTGAATAAGTTTATATACGTACGTTTCGAACCTTCCCCAAATCGCATTTTCGATTTAAATGCTTTTCAAAACGTATGCTAAAACCGATTAAACAAGGAATTTGGCGATTGATGTGATAAAAGTGAAGTATAAACTGCTAGGTAAGAGTGGATTACGAATCTCTGAACTTTCCTTAGGGACAATGACTTTTGGAGATGATTGGGGTTGGGGCAGCCCAAAAGAGGTTGCAGAACAGGTTTTCCGAAAATTCACAGATGCAGGTGGAAATTTCATCGATACCGCATGCAATTATACTGATGGAACCAGTGAAAAATTTCTGGGCGAATTTATTGAAGGTGATCGTGATCGGTATGTCATTGCAACAAAATATACTCTTCATGACCATCGTTGGAAAAATGATCCCAACGCTGGGGGAAACCAGCGAAAGAACCTGTTCAGAACGGTCAAGCAAAGCCTAGAACGATTACGGACTGATTATATTGATTTACTTTATTTACATATGTGGGATTATACAACCCCAGTTCAAGAAATCATGCGAAGTTTGGATGATTTAATTAGTTCTAGAAAAGTCAACTATATTGGAATTTCTGATACTCCTGCTTGGATTGTTGCTAGAGCGAATACTATGGCTGAGATACGGGGATGGAACCCATTTGTCGCATTCCAATTTCCTTACAATCTCTCATTTCGCGACCCAGAGAGGGAAATAATTCCTATGTGTAAAAAAATGGATTTAGCTATGACAGTATGGGCTCCCCTGGGAGCTGGGTTATATACAGGGAAATATTCAAGAGAAAACCCCACTCCTGGGAGACTAAGAGAAGGAAAGTGGGGTGCTCCCTCAGAAGATAGACTCAAAATCGCTAGAGAAGTGGATAAAATCGCGGATGAAATTGGATGCTCTTCAGCTAATGTTGCACTCAATTGGGTCAAAAAACAGGATCCTCTAATTATCCCTATTTTTGGTGTGACCTCATTGGAGCAACTAGAGGATAATTTACGATGTTTGGAATTTAAAGTGACTGATGAACATTGTCAGCGGCTAGCAGAATTAGTTGATTTCAAATTTGGTTTCCCTAAAGGGTTCCTCATTGGTAACAAAGGCCTCTATCATGGAGAGACATACAATCTATTGGAAAATCATCGCAATTACGAATAGAAGGTTTAGCCATGAGAAAGATAGGGAATATTGTCTTAGAAGAAGGAGTTGTGGACAAAGAATCATTTCACGAAGTCATCAGACACCTAGAGCTGAAGTCACCAGTTATTATCAAACCAAATTGGGGCTTCTCCGTCTGCTTCACGGAGGCAATTATTCTGGATTGGGTTCTCTCTGCTATTGATGGTGAAGCCATCGTTGTAGAGAGTTATGGCTGGGCACGAAGTGAAGAAGCACTTAAAACGGGAGGTTGGGGTTCTTTTGACCGAGAGGATCTTCGTAAGAGTGATCAGTGGTTCTTGGAATATTCTGGGATTGATAAGATCCTAGAGAAGCATGATGTAGAGTTCTTGAACATTACCGAAGAAAATTGGGCTAACAGAACAGCAAAACCTGAGCACATTGAAGAGCTTGTTAAAAAGAAACATGCTCCGCTTGAACGAGAGGAATTTTACAGTATTATTCCTGAACGACTGTATAAGATGCGTGGGGGGGATTTACTCAGCTTAGCAAAATTGAGACTCTTAGAGGCACCTATGATAGTTTCTTTTTCAGTTAAAAATTTCTTTGGAATGATCCCTGGTCCTGATCGTGGTCCATTTCACGGGAAGAAGCACAGTAAGCTGAACCAAAGTATCGTGGATATCTACAAAGTCTATGATTCTTTATTTCATATTTCGGGAATCATCGAAGCGGTGTTTACAGCTTCTCTGAGAGACCCTGACACCTTCGAGTGGGAGACTCGTGAAAATCTTGGGTTTATTTCAGCATCGGAAAATCCTCTTGCGTTAGACGCCTTTCTAAGCACTCTTTTAGGAAAAGATCCACATAAAATTGGGTATCTTGAGCTAGCTGCTGAAAACTTCGGTAAATGGGACGAAGAAACTCTCAAACTCGGCGTTGATGACGGGATTAAGGTATTAGAATAAATTTTACGATTTAGATTGATTGGTTGTGAATTTCAAAATGATAATTAATAAATTCTTGGGAATCCAAGATCTATCCCTAGAAGCCAAATCATTACTGAGAACCTTTTTTTCTTTCACTTTAATTAACTCTTTATTACTGAGCATTTCAGGGACTTTTTTTGCTTTAAATGCTATAGATAAGATTGGTTTCGCCTTAACAGGGGTAATGATGTCTGTTATCCTGTTAATTCAATTTATTTTTGATTATCCTTCGGGATCACTAGGGGATTATGTTGGGCAGCGTTGGATACTTACTATTGCTTATCTCTGCTTTGGATTTGGGTTTTTGGTGTTAAGTATGGCAGAGACCTTCACTCATTTTCTGGTGGTCGCTTTGGCTAATGGTTTTGCAAACGCTCAATTTTCAGGGGCTATAGACACTTGGTTGGATTCTAACTATAAGAAGGTTGATTCTATTGATAAGGATCGTAAAATCTATGGTTATGCTCGGTCGCAAGTAGGTACATTCAATAATCTAGCTTTAGCTGCATCCTTCATGCTTGGTGGATTTCTTTCAGTAACCTTTTCTCGTCAATTAGTTTTCTTTCTTCAAGTTTGGTTCTCTTTAATTATGGTTTCATTTGTTTTATTAAAAATTAAAGATATAACGATCGTGATTAGTGAATCGGATAGTCAAATTCCTTCAAATGGGGAACAAGAAGGAAAAAATTCGTACTTTGCATACCTTAAAGGAGGGGTAAGATTTATGTTGTCAAGCAAAGCGGCATTCTTTCTTATACTAGGTATTGGTATTCTTACTACTACTTGGTGGATTTGGGGGTCTTTGATACTTTTTCCACTTTATTACGGATATTCTGGAGATGATATGGGAGCAAATCTCCTCAGAACAATTATAATGCTTAATGGTGTTCCGCTTGGATTACTCGTTGCTAAATTCAGTAAGAGGATTTCTACGAAGAATTACCCTTTAATGCTGTTGATTTTTCTT
>JBHLPG010000026.1:0-27260 GCA_048939725.1 Promethearchaeota archaeon
AAAAAACCTATCTGTCCGATATTCGAATTTTCCTGCAAATAATTCACCTTACTTATAGTCGTCAATCCCTTATTTGGCGACAAATCTATTTATCAATCCATAAATAAATTGATGTTTCATAATTCTCTTCAATAATTTAGTGAATGAAGAATGTCATTCAATACAAAACATTATCTTTTAATCGGAGATTGTACTAAAGCTCATGAGATTTATGAATTACCCACAATTGATCTTTTAGTGACATCTCCTCCTTATTTTAACGCCCCGTTTGATTATGATGAACTTTTTGAGAATTATGAGACATTTTTAGAGATGATGAACAAGTTTGCCAAGTTATATTTCAAAATGTTAATATCAGGAGGTATCTTTGCTCTTAATATCGATGATATGCTTATTAAAGGGGTTAAATATCCAATCATCTCTGACACAATAAAAATATTCACTAATATCGGTTATTCATTAATGGGGAAGATTATTTGGAGAAAACCTGAAGGATACATTCGTATTAGTAGGCGAAGTGGGGTTTTATTGCAAAATCCGTATCCCATGTACTATTATCCTGATAATCTACTAGAAGTAATCCTCGTTTTTCAAAAATCGTCACCATTGAAACTGATAAATGATGAGACAAGTTATCATCAGGATATTTGGGAGATCACTAATGTCCTACCTTTAAAGGGCCGACTTGAAACTAATATTGCTGCTTTTCCAGAGGATTTGCCTGGTCAACTCATTAAGATCTTCACCCGAGAGGGAGACTGGATTTGTGATCCATTTTTAGGTTCTGGAACTACAATGAAGATCGCACGACAACTTAATCGAAATTCCATCGGAATAGAAATCCTAGAGGAACTCATACCTATTATTCGTGAGAAAGTAGGTTTTTCATCAAAAAGCCTTACTAATTATTTTAATTCATCTACATCAAACGAAAAAAATTTTGAGATTAGGAAAGTTAAGGCCATTAGTACAAACCAAAAATTTCTCTCAGATCACTCATTACTTCCCCTAGCTTTAAATAAAACTAAATTTGTTAATAATTTCAAATATCATATGCTAATCCTGGATTGTAGAAATGTACCCTATACTACCCTTAATGAGAAGTTGTCAGAAGTTATAGACTGTTTATTTCCTGGGCGTATCTTAGCAATCTTGTATGAATCTTTAAATAATTCAGGAACTCTACTATCTCTTTACAGACTAACTGATTATGTTTTGAAACATGGGTTACGATTCCGTGATAAAATAACGATTCAACATCAACCTGAAACACAATGGGAAGTTAACACTAGATACAAATCGAAAGTTGTGTTTCAGCATTGCTACTATGAGGTTTTACTTTTTCAAAAAGGAAAATTCGATTATAAGAGCAAAACAACACAGGAAAAAAAAGATTGTATTATAAATAAGGAAAAATTTCAGAGGGAAAAATGGTACTTAACATTGTGGGATTTTAGAAGCCTTTCACGTAATATCGCTGATTCAATCGTCTTAACAAGACTGTTAAAGCTCTTTCTTTATAATGATGAAGTTGTTGGCACAAATATCGCCGATATATCATGTTCTAAGAGACAATTTACCTTGGATCTATTCAATTTAATATAAATTAGGCAGTATAAGAGTTTGAGTAAGATGTGGAGTCCAAAATTAGTAAAATATGACTTGACTGAAGATAAACTTCTACCTAAAAAAACAATTGACACAAGAGTAATTAAAAATTTTCTCGGCGGTCGGGGGATTACTGTGTACCTCGGTTACCATGCAATCCCTACGGATGCTAGTCCACGGGGACCAGATAATTCGGTGATTTTTGGAACAGGAATTCTTACTGCAACGAATTTTCCGTCATCTGGTATGGCTGTTGCCACCTTTAAATCTCCTCAAACAAATACATTGTTTACTTCAGTTGCTACTGGTCAATTTGGTGCGAGTTTAAAACATATTGGCTTAGATTTCTTTCAAATATTAGGTACTGCTAAAAATCCTAAATATATATTGATAGATGAATTCTCTGACATTACACTTGAGAATGCAGATCCAATTTGGAAAAGTAAAGCTATAGAAGCAGATAAGTGGTTACGGAATAAGCACGGTAAGGATTCTAGCATCGCAGTACTAGGGACATCAGCTGTAAATCAAGTAACCTATGCTGGTGTCATGGTTGACCGAGTCCATTTTTTTCGACGTGGAGGATTAGGAGCGGTTCTAGCATCTAAAAATATCAAGGCAATTGTGATAACAGAGACTCCAGAAGTTCAAAAGCTTGAGGGGCTATCGCAAGAGGCCATAAATCAATTTAATAAATTTATTGAAATTTCTGCTTGGTATAAAATGCTTCATAACCGTGGACCATTTTCAATTATGTTTTCTGTGATTGAAAACACTGCTCTTCCAACCAAAAATTGTTCTCGATTACTTCAACTCGCCGAAGAAAAAGTCTCCTCCTTTAGAGGGTATGGGAAACCGCTTAACTGTTGGCAATGCCCTGTAAACTGTCAACGCAGTTCATATCAAGATTTTGTGGCCTTGGGCCCAAATTTAAAGATAGTCGATACCGAACACATTCAAAAAGCAATCAAAACTTGTGACCAGGACGCTTTAGATTCCCTTTCCACTGGAGCTGCATTAGCTTCATTGTTCAACATTCAAGAAGATAGAAGGAAGTTATTGGATATAGATCTTGGATTTAGTTGGAGTAATTCGATTATCTACTCTTTGATTGAAAAAATTATAAATCGAGAAGAATTGGGAGACCAACTGTCTCGAGGGGAGGTGTATCTCTATCAACAGACCAGTGAACCTTTTCCCATGATTAAAGGTCAAATGGGTGGCATGTTTTACTATCCAAACATTATAGGTTTAAGTTTAGCTACTGGTATTTCTCCGTACGAAGCTGATAATTTCCGTTCTGATTATATGATATTTCCTGAACTTCTAGGTTTTCCATTTAAGCTTAATCCTGTTTCAAAAAGAGGAAAGGTCAAAACTGTCATTACCTTTGAAAATCTAATTGCAGTTATCGATTCTCTCATCATATGCTCAAGATATCTCCCATTTCTCCTTCAAATTCGTCGAAGATTTAGATGGATATCACCAAATCTCTTTAATAACCTTATCAATGTGATTCCTGATATTTTAATTGGGAATTTTGGATTAGAACTAAATGCTTTACAACCCTTATTAAGAATTATATCTGACCAAAATCTGACATTTAAGAAATTATTAGAAATAGGTAATCGGATAACACTTTTGGAACGAATCTTTAACACACGAGCGGGGATGGGTCGGGAGGATGACCGATTTGAAAAATTTTTAAAAAAGCGACCTGATTTCTTCAAATGGCATGAACAGCTGCTTACTGAGTACTACTCACGAAAAGGATTAACTCAGAAAGGTTTAGTAAATAAGCAAACCCTGAAAAAGACGGGATTGCTTGGATTAATAACTATCTAAGTGTTTCTTTACCTAGCTGCTTTTCTTTGGAGTTCTTACCTTGAGAGATGTACCTTTAAGCAGATTTGTGATTCTAGATAGATTTGTAATAAGTTTTTCATCTGTACTAGTGAAACCAAGAGAATTAGGCAAAATTAAGATTGAAGATTCATCTCTAATTACTACAACTCCAGATATATTTGTGGCTTTTAAGTTATAGAAATTAATATTAATCTGACTTCCGACCTCGCCAATCCATTTCTTACCTTTCTTTGTGAAATCATAGTCTGTTATTATGAAGATACGCTTCTCTGAAGGAATTGCTTTCAAATCTCCCACTGATAGGAAAGTTGGGTTTGAAGTGACAACAAAAACTTGTTTAGAAGCTGATTTTATCATATCTATAATGAATTCGTTTTTTGCCTCATCAGAAGGTAAATTGATAAAACGAATAGAATCAATAGGCTTGATTCGAGAATATTCGTTGGCAATTGTTTGTAACGTTTCTATCTGTTGACTATTTGTGTGAGTTATCTTGTCGAAATGTCCATGAGTTTTGGTAAGAATCTCTGAGACTTGCCTCTCAACCTCTTCTATTACAGTTTGAGTGATTTGGTTGGTTTTTCCTGTTAGCTCTAGTGAATGTTTATTAAGATCAGTATTGTAAGAGGTTAGGTTTGCATCTAAATCCTTTCTGAAATCATCACTAGTTTTATCAAGTGTTTCTTGTAGGTCTTCCTTAAATTTTGTAAGCCTTTCAATTAAATTTGCATTCTGCTCTACAATTATCGCTGATAACTTAGTAAAAAGATTATGGATTTGTTCTCGTGACTTTTCAACCTCTTTAATGGTTATTTGAATACTATCAGCTAGATCAACTGATAAAGTTTCAATATCCTCTGTCGTTGCTTGGGAAAAAGCATGAAACATTCCATTCAAGTCATCTTTTATTTCAGAAAAATCGAGACTCTGGCTTTCCTCCTTCAGATACCTGTGTAATTGATTTAAATATGCAGTTTGTGCACTAGAAATTGAATCACCCAAGTCCTCAATAATAGTTGATAGATCTTCTTCCATTTGGTTGTGTGCTGCTTCATATGATGTAACTAATTCCGGAACCATCTCTTGGTCAAATTGTTCTATATGTGCCTGTAAACTCTCAGATATAGTAGATTTTAAACGTTTATTTGTAGTTTTCACTTTCTCTTGGATCTCATTTAATCCAAGGACATCCTCTTTCGAAGTTTCTAGATCTAGAATAGAACTGAAAGCTAATATGATCTCTTCAGCGTTTGTTTCCACAATTACTTTTACATTCTCAAGATTTGCTTCAATAGACTTATCAATGGCCTCTAAGACATCCTTTAACCTCATCTTGTTCTTTTCTAACTCTGTGTTCCAGTCTTGCATCAGTTTTGTTAAATTTTCCTCTGTTTTTTCCTCAAGCTCATTATTAAAGCGAGTTCGCTCTTGAATTAAATCATCGAACACCTGAGAAAACTCTTGTGACTGTTCTGGTGTTTTGGTTTGGAATTCTTGATCTTGACGTAATATCTGATCTTTTATACTTGCACTTAATCCTTCTACAGTCTCAAACAGCTCACTCTTTAAAGTTCCCACCTCTTCTTGTACTATTTTGGTAGATTTTTCTATTTCGGATGTAACAAAACCTGTGGTAACACTAATTTGGTTTTCTAAATCCGAAAGGGAGTCGTTATAATACAAATCAACATCCTCAACGATCTTATCAAGGCAACCTGTAGCTGATTGTAGAGAATCGGTTACGAAAGTTGTAAGTTTATCCCCGCTTTCCTGAACCATTCGTAAAAGAGAATTGACCTCTCCAAAGGTAGAGTCGGAATAACCACTATAATAGGCCCCAAGTTCCTCCATGGCATCTTTAACTTTCTGATTCTGATTTATAACTTCTGATTCTATTTGGTTAATGAAAGATAAAATATCGTTTCTTCCTCTGTCTTGATATTTTTCAATATTAGATTGCTGTAGCTCTATGACTTCAGTTGTTGACTTTTTACTCTCTGTGATGAAATCTGTAACAATTTTCTGACTTTCTTCTATTGTTCTGTCGAGTTCAGTTTTAAATTTTGTAAATTGCTCTACACTCTGGCCAGTAAAGGAATCAATTATCGTATTCAGGTTAATTTGTTGATTTTCACTATTCCTATTAATTTGATTCAGCTGACCTTCTAACTCAGCTGTGAATTCAGTTTTTATTTGGCTGAATCCTTCTTTTATGACTTCAAGGGTTCTATCAAGGTGAGTTTGTAATGTTGTGTCCAACCCAGTGATATATTCAGAAGAATCCTTTTGATTTTGAGTAAAAACATGATCTATATCATTTTTGAGCTGGGTAACAGAATTTTGGAGTGAAGTTTCCATATTAGTGGTGATATTTTCAGCTGATAACCTTGCATTAATATCTCCAAAACCTCCCTCCATAGCATTAATAATCTGTTGAAAGTTCCGAGCAGCAGCTTCTAGCTCTGTGGTCATAACTTTAGCTCTTTGCTCAAATCTATGCTCTACTTTCTCCAAAAACGCCTCCTGAAGATTGTTAACTGTACTATTCAACTGCACTGTTGTATTAATTGCTTTTCGAATCTCATTCTGGCTTTCTTCTAAAGTTTCCTTAAAGGATGTTTCAATTCTCTTCTGGACGCCTGATAAGGAATCATAGATGTCATTTACAGGAATTAATGATGATTCACTCATTCCCTCTCTGAGTTCTAAGACAGAATTGTTTATAGAGTTTTTCAATGTGGTTTTAAAGTCATTAGACCGCATTGGAACCGATACTAGCAAATTTCCGAGTAGTTGAACAATTGACTGTGAAATTTGTTGCAAGTGACTAATATCTAAATCTTTTCTAGCAATTGATTTTTCAATTATCGTGTTATATGAGTGGATTAGTTCTTCGAATTCCCTACTCTGCTGGATTAATCTATCCTTTGCTGACCGTCGAATTTCTTCCATAATGTCAATGGTTGCTTTTTGTGCCCGACGATAGTTGATTTCTAAATTGTTCATATCTGCGGATAAGTATGCCTGTAATTGTCGTTTAAATGAATCTGAAACTGCTGTTAACTTCTTAGCTAAAGACATCTTTGTGAGCTCTGTATTTAAGACATCCAAAGAAGTCTTTTGTTCCTGTATTAGCTCAGAAGCATTTTCAAAGAACTCTTTGAATTCAGCTTTTATCTGGTTTGATCCACTAGCAATAGCGGAATCAGTTTGTTTCTTAATATCTTCAACTGCCTCATTGATCTCTTTATCTATTTCATCGCCTAAATTTGTTACAATGCCTTCTAAAGTTTTATTTATCTCTTCTCCCAAGGTTATCTGTAATCTTCGCCGAATTTCGTTTAAAAAGTCCTTTTCCTGCTTTGAAGATTCCTGTAAACTCGTATTGAGGCTTGTTTTGAAATCTTCGGTAGAAGTTTTGATATTGGCAAAGAACTCTTGAACCTGATTCGTAGATTCCGTTTCTATTGCTGTAACTATATCTGATAATTGAGATTGAATAGAGGTAATTTTTTTAACACTCAATTTAATAATTTCAGATAATTCCTTCTCATATTGTGAAATAGATGCTTTAAGAGTTCGTGTACCTGTTTCAGGGATGCTTTGAAAACCATCAAGAATTTTTAACCATTCCTTCTCAAAATTCGATGAATCAGATGACAAAGAGCTTTGAAATTCAGTTTGGATGTCAGTTAAATTTGTAGAAAATGACGATAACAATGATTCCTGATGTTCCTCTGTATGTTTAATTCTCTGTTGTTCTATTTCCTCGAATTTTTCTTTTAATGATATTTGAAGTGTATTATTTGAATCTTTAATTTCCTCAAACTGTGTTTCAAGGCTTTCACGAAGCTTTCCTATGCTTTCATCAATGATTCTGCGATGGTCATGGAAAGTTTCATCTAACTCCTTTTTATTCGTTTCAATCTCCACAGAACTCTCTTTTAATAGAGTCATTAGGTTTGTCAGTGGAAGAGATTGTAGATAGATTCCTGTTTCCTCATCTATTTGAATAAATCCTTTATCAATCAATGTTAAGAGAGCCTGGTCTACCTTTTCAACATTTATTCCAGTAGTAAGCAATAATTCCCGTTTTGTTTGACCACCAAGCTTTGTTAATGACGAGAAAAGCTTACTTTCAGTTTTTGATAATGGATATTTAATTTCTGGATTTGACATTGAAACAACTCCTTATTTTATTCCTTTTCTATTCTATTAAACATTTTTTAGTTAAAAATCAATCATATTCGTTAAAGATACGTCTTCCTAATCGAATCATTGTGGATCCCTCTTCGAGAGCGATAACATAATCATTACTCATACCCATTGATAATACATTCATTTCAACATTTGGTGGGAGATCATCAGATTTCTTAAACTTCTCATATAGCATATGCATTTTCCGAAAATATTTCCGAGTATCTTCTGGTAAGACGTAAGGGGCGATAGTCATGAGACCTTTAATTTTCACATGAGATAAGACTTCAATTTCCTGTAAAACCTCTTTGATTGCATCTTCAGTTGGAAAAAAACCAAATTTAGATCCATCTTGGCTTATGTCTATCTGAAGGAGACATTTGACAACAAGATTTTCATTTCTTGCACGTTTTTCTATCTCCTTTGCTAGAGATATACTGTCAAGTGAATGGACTAATGAAAATTTTCCCAGAATTTTTCTCACCTTATTTCTTTGAAGATGTCCAATGAAGTGCCATTCAGCTTTAGTAGCACCACAAGCTTCAATCTTCGATAGCGCCTCTTGAACCCTATTCTCACCAATAATAGGTCTTTCTAATCTGTTTAAAATTTTTTCAACTAATTCTACCGATTGATCTTTTGTAACCATGACTAATTGGGGGGTTATTCCGCCATATGAATATTCTCTTAGCTTTGAGAGTATGACATTATAATTTTCAATTATTCGATCTTCTTCTATCACGATTAAACCCTGCTATTTGAAGCCAAGATAATTATTTATATGCTTACATGAAATTCTCAATCATTTCATCGATCTTAAAAGTAGATAAAGAGTCTTTCAATGTACTTCTTTCAAGGTATTTTCAATTGGGGAAGAACAGTCCATGAAGTATATTGCTCAACCTCAAATTTCTGATGAAGAAATCGCTTTAGTCACACAAACTATACGTTCAAAAGGGTTTGTAGAAGGTAAAAACGCCAAAAGTCTTGAAAAAGAGTTTTCCGAATTTGTTGGCGCTAAACATGCTATTTGTACCGTTAATGGAACTGCAGCTCTTCACCTAGCCATGGAGGCATTAAATATACCACCTTCTGCCGAGGTGATTACATCAGCTTTTACATTCATCGCTTCTGCAAATGCAATCTGTTTTGGAGGGGGGATTCCTATTTTTGCAGATATTGATCCTGATACTTTTAACATCAATCCTGATAATATTGAAGCTCTAATCACCCCTAAAACGAAATGTATTGTTCCGATTCATATTTTTGGACTCCCTTCTGATATGAAAGCCATTTCTGATATTGCAGAAGATAATGATCTTATGATAATTGAAGACGCTTGTCAAGCACATGGAGGACGTATTAATGGAAAACATGCTGGAACATTTGGAGATGTGGGCTGTTTTTCTTTTTATGCAACTAAGAATATGATTACTGGTGAGGGGGGAATGATTGTTACTGACAATGAGGAACTGGCCACACAAATAAGAAGCCTCAAAAATCATGGTCGAGGACCAAGTGGGGGTTATCATCATCATCAAATAGCTTACAATTTTCGACTTGCAGATCCTTTGGCAGCCATTGGATTAATACAACTCCGTAAACTTCCTAAAATGTTAGAAACAAGACAAAAAAATGCTGAAGCAATTAGAAACACTGTAATGGAAATAGAAGCACTCAAAGTTCAAAAAATCCCATCTGGAACCACCCACGGACATTATGTTTGCGCACCTGTCATTGAAGATCCAAAATATTCTGTCGATAAGACGATCAAAAAGTTAAACCGTATGAATATTGCTTCTAGGAAGATTTATTCAGTTCCATGTCATCAACAACCGACCTATCTAGAGGGAATCAAGAACTGGCGGTGGAGTAAATTCATTACTTATCCTGATTATTCTCAGATCAGTCTTCCTGTAACTGAAAGAATTGCACGATCTCATTTCGAAGTCCCTATCCATCCAGGAGTCACTTCAGATGAGATTAGCATAATTCAAGACGCCTTACAAAAGATTTTTACCTAAGTTCTAAGTAAATGTGGTTAACTCACGTATCCAGGCATCCAATCTAACAATAAATTTCTCCCAATCTCCCTGAATTCACGTTTCATCTGATGAATATTTGTAAACACTCCATCTCTCATTGATTCGAGTTGAAGATTTGCTAGAATTTTGTTTAATTTTGGTTGGGTATTTTTTATACCTGCAATGAGATTGGAATACTTATCTAACTGCTTTTCCGTCAATAATTCGTTAGTATAAAGTTGAATTTTGGTGGATAAACCGCCAGAAAGTATTTTTAATCCTTCGTCTTGACTAAAACTGTTGGGGTCATTACAGGAAGTTAAGAGTTGATCAAAACACTCTTTATTGGGGAGAAAAACATTTCTAGCCAAGACCCCTCGTAAGTACATCTGAGTAGTCCGTGGAGCAAAAATTATAGAGAAAGGAATCGAAGTCATGTATTCAGTCATTCGTAGTTTTTCGCTATCCAAGATTGAACCCGATACGTCTTGAGCTCTTTCATATATATCCAACGGCAATACAATACCTGTGATTTCTCTATGGTCAGTTACTATTGACCCAGGACCTAATTGGAATTTTACCCAATATACTCCAAGTCCTGTGATGAGAAAAAAAGGTTCACCTGTAGTTTCCTCAAATCCTGACAAAGCAACGTCAGGAAGTAGTACAATATTATCTTGGAAGATTTGTTGAACTGGTTGGTTTAAATAGAAACCATTAAAATTTGAATTAATGAGTTTTCGCCATGAAGGTATGAAGAGAATCTGATCTAGAGCTCCGAATATCTTATCTTTTATCTCTAATATTTGTTCATCGATTTCTTGAATACGTTGATCAGCTTTTTCGATTACAGATTTAATGTTCTGAAGACCTAGACGATAGGGGTAGTCATGATCGTTCTGGTAACGTTTTAATTCAGGCATTGTGATACCTGTAATCTCTTCCAGTTCTGCATATGATAAATTCTGACCATAATAAGCTTTGATGCCCCCGAGAATTCTTTTCTCCGCTTCAAGCACAGATATCTTTTTTTCAATCTCTTTTTGGGGCTGAGACATCTAAGTTCGTACCACTCTTAATCAGTAAAATACCTTTCAAAAATATTAATGACGAAAGAACCTACCTAACACAGTATTAGAGTATTTTCTTATAATCTTATCTTAAATACAAGATGCCCCTAAGCGAATATTCATGTGAAGGAAATTTGGATATCTTCCCAAACTTTTAACGCGAGTTGATGTGTCGCAACACCACGAATTAATACATTTCCACCTTTAAATATCGTCATTAAAACATTATTATCTAATTTAAGAGTCAGAGAATGGGTTCCTGATCTGATAATATCAAATTTTTCTTCAAATTGAGATTTAATATTAGAAATATCAAATTTTATTTTCATTTGAGGAACCAACATGAAATTATCTCCACCACAAATATCTAGTGGAACCCACTCATTGGTAGGGGAATCAATGGTATTCTCAGCCGATTCTGAACAAATTATACACGTTGGATTCTTCAGAATAGGGATTTTATCAAAATTCAGGTTTTTTAGATCAGAAAACAAGAGAACTCCATCTAAAGTTGATTGTCCCTGAAGTAAAATATTAACTGCTTCGTGAACCTGAATACCTGTTAGAATTGCAAGCATTGCGGGATGAACACCTGTAATATCACAGGTTTCTAAGTCTTCATCTTTTATCTCATGATATAAACATGATAGACAGGGTGATTGTTTGTTTAAATTAAAAACAGTTAAATTACCAGAACGGGCGCTTACTCCACAAAAAATTAATGGAATCCCTTTTTTCACGCAAGCCTTGTTGATGATACGTCGGGTTTCAAAATTATCGAGGGCATCAATCACTAAATCAATCCCCTCTAGAATATCCTCTATGTTTGCTGATCCAATGTGACACGCGTGAGTGTCGACTTCCATTGCTGGATTCAACTCTTTTAACCTGTCTGCAGCAACTTCTACTTTGGCACGATCTAGATCAGCATCTGTATATAATGGCGTCCTATGGAGATTTGTATGTTCCACAATATCACGATCTACAATCCTAAGATATCCTATCCCCATCTCTGCTAATAATAGCGTTGAGAAAGTTCCAAGACCTCCAATACCGGCCACTAATATCCGGGCTTGTTTTATTTTTAACTGCCCTTCCTCTCCAAAATCACTTAACACAATTTGTCTAGCAAATCGAAGTTTTTCAACATCTGATAGCGATTTTTCCATATTAAACTATCTTCCTCGATGTTTAATGATCATAAAACTTGGAGAATTCCTCCAAGCGCAGAATCATAATTTTCCATTGAAAAGCATTATTCTGATTTTAGTGAAGGTTGTTTTAATTCTATCTCTTCCCAAAATGATTTGATTTCGCGTTCTAGGTTGTTACTTAATAATTCTCTTGGATTTTTATGGTAATAATATGAAGGAAAATAATTTGTATATCGTGGAGCTGCAAAACGACGTCCTATAAAGAGAATAACTCCACGATCAGATGATGTACGAATTAATCTGCCAGCTGCTTGAAATGTTCGTCTCAAACCAGGGAATTGGTAAGCATAAGCGAATCCATTACTGAACCTCTCTTCGTAATATTGTTTAAGTAATTCCTGTTCAAAATTAACTGAAGGTAAACTAGGACCAATAACAAAGACTCCATCTAAAGTGCCTGGGAAATCGATTCCTTCCGCAAAAATCCCAGCAGTAACAGCAAAAGCTAATATATAAGGACTAGTTTCTATTAGATTTATAAAATCTAGACGTTCAGATTCGTGCATTGAAGGAGCTTGTTTTAATATTAACAAGTCTTTCTTGGGTGTTACATATTTAGCTACTTCATCTATAAACTTGAATGATGGGAAGAAAGCAAAATATTTGCCTTCTTTTATCTTAAGAACTGTTTTGATTATATTAGCAATATCCTCATAGAAGAACTCTCTCTGGGTATATCGAGTATCAACTGATGGAATCACTAAAATCTTTCTATTCTCAGGTGAGAATGGTGATGGGAAACGTTCATAAATAGTTTTATCAATAGGAAAACCTAATAAATCTCGATAAAATGGAAATGGAGTTAAAGTTGCCGATATTGCAATTGAGGACTTAAAAAATTGAAGCCGTTGCTGAAGAAATCGAGAAGCGTCCTTGCATAATATCTTAACTTTCCCTTCATTAGAATGATATAAAATTGAAAATTCTTCAGCGCTCTGGGCTAGTGCTGCAGTCCCTATAAAATCACGGAGATGATAATAGAAGCGTAAAACAGGATCATCAGGCCAATGAAGTTCTTTATTCACTAAATAGCGTACATATTGAGTCACTACTTCTTCAAATTGACCCATAATTTGTTGTAGAGACGTAAGATCAAATGTTTTTAGAAGATGAGTAGAAACAGAGGAGTTATGCTGCGTTCGAAGATTCCGAAATATCCTCTCCAGTTTGGGTGGAAGAAATTCTGGTAATGGAATCCCTTTCACTTTCTTCTTCAGCTGCCGCAAAGCTCGTTTAAAGGCAACCACTTCACTTTGAGCTAAACTATGAGAGTAGTAGGATAAGCTTCTATGTACTAAGTTATGAGCTTCGTCGATAACTAAATAATATGATGGTTTTTTCTGCTTAGGATCCCCAAAAAACCGTTGTAATGACACTCGGGGATGGAATACATAATTATAATCCCCTACGATGACATCTGCCTCTAAAGATATGTCTAAAGATAATTCGAATGGACAAAAAGCTTGTGTTTCCAAGGCTTCTCGCTCAATTGATTCTGCATCAATTACACCTCGTTTTTGGATAAATTTCTCAAGTATTTCCTCTGGATAATGTTGTATATAGTTTCTCAAAAAGGGGCAGTAATCCTCATGACAAAAATAGATACTATTTGAACAAATTTTTTCTTTTGCTTTTAAGGTCAAAGCTAGGAGATCTACTCCTTGGTTATGAAATAGGTCGAGGGTTTTCTCCACTATATGTCGTTGGGTCGCTTTTGCGGTTAAAAAGAAGATTTTAGTGTTCTCTAGAATCGCTTTAGAAATTAAAGGATAAAGTGAAACGACGGTTTTTCCCAATCCACTTGGAGCTTCCATTATTAAGCACAATTCTTTTTCAGAAATTTCTCGAATTTTGTGTACAATCTCTTTTTGATACTTCCGGTAAGGGAAAGGAAACTGTAAATACTTAAGTGTGCTAATCTTTTGTTTGAAACGAATGTGTTCTGCTTCTTCGACAAGAATCAATTGTTCGATTTTATCAACCACATAATCCGACATATCCTGATACGGAATAGGAACCACATACTCTTTTTCATTAAATCGATTAGCTAGAATTAAATGTAATGACAATGGAGGTAGGTCAGCTTCAATTTGATTTAATATCCAAGCATAACACTGGAGTTGTTGCTTGAATGATTTGATTCGTGGATCTTCATGAGAACCACTAAATTTTTTTAAGAAAACTGACTTTATTTCTTCAATTTGAACTGAAGACGATGTTCGAGCTACTAAATCTATCCGACCTCTGATGGTAACTCGCCAATCTTGAACTGTCAACTGGTATTTGACGAAATATTCAGTTTGATAGTTGCTGTTTTGTTTTTGTTTTCTGTTTTGAATCTCCTGATGAATTTCTTGACCAGCTTCTGCATTTTTAAATGTCAATCGTGTTTTTGAAGACGTATGAATCCCTAGGAATGAAAGATCTCGTACACTGAGTTGAAGTTCTCTCTTTTCACGATTAATACGAATAGTCAAGGCGAATCCATCTGTTTCAAGTAAAATATTAGTAGATTACTGTGAGTAATGTCTATTAATTCAATCAGAACCAGAAAATACTAAAACACAGATGAAACTAGAGCGAACATAATTTTTTGGTTTTCTTGACTTAAAAGTTAAGAAGGCGCCTTTCCAAGAAAAAAACACTTGAAAATTCTTCATATCTTATTACACTAAGTGACTCAGTAATTTCTTCTTTCCTGGGTTAAGAGAAGTGTTGTATTTGAATTAAACTTCTCATCCGAAGAACACACAAACTTTTTGAGTCTTTTTTCTTTTCATTAAAAATGAGGTTGGATTTGAATTGAAAGAATTTAGTAGCATTGATAAATTTCTTTCTCGGTTAAAAAACAATCCTTTCCTCAGTAAAAATTGGGCAAATTTATTTTTTATCATAATAATTGCTATTCCCTTCTCAATCTTTTTTATTCAAGGTTTATTGTACGGATTCGATGAATTAGAGCATTCTGCTGTCACTGGGTTGTTTGTTTCCGCTCTTTTTTACAATTTATTCATTATTTTGCTAGTAATATTCATTCTTGGCAATGCTAAGCTTAAATTATCACCAAAACTACTTTATCTGGGCCTCTTTTTTATAGTAGTCTTTTTTATTGCCTATCTCCCTGCAATGTATGGAGGTGACGTAAACCAAGTTGTTTACACTGGTGCACAATGCTTATGGGAAGGAAAAAACCCGTATGATCCAGTTGAACTTTATATAAAGCATGGTAGTCCATCTGGAGCAGGTGTTTTTCATGAGGGAACCTATCCTTATCTTCCTGTAGATTTGATTTCTTATGGATTTCTATTAGGATTCCTTAACTTAATAAGTTCATTCTTAGTTAGCGGAGAGGTACCCTTTTGGTTGCCTGGTTTTAATGATTTAGGACTCACCGTGGCAAATTTAATCTTAATAGTAGTAAGTGCTATGCTTACTTACTTTTTATTCCCTGAAGATTGGTTTCAAGGACCTATTTTAGCCTTTTTACTAATGGTTCCGTTTATATGGAGTAGTGCGCCTTTAATGATGTTTTATGCTATCATAGGGTTTTATTTTTATCAATCTTCCATTAAAAATAAGGATTATTTCGTAATTTTATTTTTCACATTAAGTGCTTTAAGTAAATACTTCGCTGGGGTCTTTTTAGTTGCAATTTGGATCACTTATCTGTATGATAAAGATTGGAAAAAGGTGATTGCCGCACCAGGAATCCCTTTCTTAGGTTTTCTTATTGTTTCATTCCCATTCAACATATCTTGGGTCTTTGAATCCACAGTTGTATTCTACAATTCAGAAAGACGACATATAGAAGATGGGTCGCTAGGTGGAACCATCGTTGCGGAGTTTGCCAAGATATTTGATCTAATTGAAATTATCGGAATTTTAACACTTATTGGTCTATTTTTAATATTTATTCTAGGGCTTACAATCAGAAAAGATGCTAATTTGCGAATTGTAGTAATGTCATTATTATCTTTACTCGTGATAAACAGTTTCGCTTTACCATTTCTTGCTATTTCTATTTTTGCGGTTATTCTCTTCGATTATACTCTGATCACAAGTTCCCAAAGAAAGAGATTCGAAGCAGTCGAGAGCAGATCCACCAAATCTAGTCCTGAATCAAATCATTAAGGAACATTCACTTTTTTTGACATAGTACGGTCAAATTCCCTAAGTCTTTTGACATATTTACATACAGATTTGGATTAAACCATAAATCAAGATTATAAGCTTGGCGATTCAAAATCCGATACAATTTTGTTTGATTGATTCTAGAAAGAAGAGAGATGCTTTTTTCGGATAATGACATCATAATTTTTTTATTGCGCTCTTCTAGAAGAGCATTTATGTTACTAAAGGAAACTGGAATATCTTTTCTTCCTACAAATTTTATCAATTGAAAATGATTTCTATGAATCATTTTTAACAATTCTATCGGATCAAAACGGCGTAAATGGCCTGCTAGACTGTCGAAGTGTGTCCATAGTTCTTGATGAATGGGAGTTGACAAAAGAAAAAGCCCTTTTTTCTTTAAAACTCTCTTGACCTCTAAAAAACATTTCAAAACATTGGGAACGTGTTCAATTACTTCTAATGCAACAACAATATCAAATGTTCCATCTCTAAAAGGAATATTCTCAATACTCCCAGTAGAAGCATTTGCTCCGATCGTTCTTAGATTATACGCTCCAGTTACAGTCAACTCGAGGAAGATAGTGTTTGAAACTGGTGATTTTGGCCAATTGCCTGGACCAATTTCCAGTATTCTTCCATTCTCTTTCAGAAGCGACTTTATGACACTATTTATGGGCCACATTTCAGGAGTCCTGAGTGAGTGTGTTGCCCAACTCTCTTCATAAAGATCCTTCTGGGTTTTATCCATTATTCATCAACAGCTATTTTCCTTTTCCTGGTTAAACATTCGACAATGAGAAGCAGAAAAAAGAGTTTTTGTCTTCATTATAAAAAAGCTTGGATGAGGACGTATATTAATAGAGTTTAGTCAATCTTGTTCTAGAAGAAATAGAAGTTCACTAACTGGCAGGTCAGAAATCCCTATTAAGGTTGTTCTTCCAGCCGACCTTCCATTTTTATGCCTGTTTTGTACTTCTAATTCAATAAGACCTTGTTTAGTAAGCTGTTGAAGATAATTCCAAAATTGTGTTTGTTTACGTGGTCTCAGATGAGTTTTTTTGCAGATTTCATTGTATTTTTCCCGTAATTCTTTGGAAGTGACATAGGCAGTGTGTTTTTTGGAATTGAGTAAAGATGCCAAGGCAAAAAGCACTTGCTTTAGCTGGGAAGGCAAATCAGTTATAACAGACTGGTTAATAGGAAAAACACTAACCTGGGCTTTCCGTATATGTTCGAAATTGATTTTTAAAGAATCTTCTTGTTCTGCAACTTTAGCAGAACGCCATAAAAGTTCAATAGCATAACGTGCGTCACCATGATTAAATGCAAGAGATGCTATTGCTTTGATGACTTCTCTAGAGTAAACAGTTTCATACAACCCCTGCTCTGCGCGTTGAAGAAGGATATCAAAGAGTTGTCTAGTAGAATAAGGTTCGAATTTAATAATACCTTGAGCCAATGACGATAACAATGCTGAATCTAAGAGGTTCTGGAAACGAGGATTTCGAGTGACACAAATCAGAGAGATTTGAGCTTGTTTTTCATGATTTATTCCCTCATGATGGCGTATTAAAGAATAAAGCACGTCTACTCCTTTTGACTCAGATAGGAGGTAGTCAATTTCATCCAAGCATATTAATAGTCCCTGATTTCTCTCTGTAATGATGTGATTCAAGTAAGTAAGTAATTCATCAACACCAAATCCACGTACAGGAAAAGCAGGAACTAATTGCCTTAGAATAGACGTTAATATTAAGTACCATGATCTTTGGCGACGACAATTCATGTGAAAGTATATAATCTTAGTGATATTTTCATCTGAACTAGATAAACAATATTTTTCAAGAGTTTTTCCAAAATGTTTTGCTACAACCGTTTTTCCAACCCCTACGGGTCCCTGTATAACTAAATGTTTCCCAGAAATCTTAGCTTTAGATACAATCGATTTAAAATGATTAGCTACAAGAGATATCTCATCGTCTCTGTGTACAAGATTATCTGGAATAAATGTTGGTTCAAAAACTGTATCATTTTTGATGATATTTGGTTTATTTGCGAAAAATTTTGCTATATCAAATTTTGAGTGATTCAATCTAATTTATCACCGCTATACAAGAGAAATATTTGTAATATAATGGGTACTTGATCAAGGTTTTTTACAATGAATTTGTACTTGGGTTGAATTTTGGATTTTTTTCCTTACTTAGTTTAAAGCAGAATGCTCTGCGTTTAATATCTTAACCAACTCTAAATTCAAAATTTAGTTCAGCTTTGTGTAAATCTTTTTCTGAATTCTTGTTTAAATCTCTTCAGATCTTGAAAAATAACCATGTGTGTATGTTAGGTTAATCTTATTACACTTGTATCATATTAAATATAGAATAATCATGAATGATGCCATTATGATTCTGAAATCAAGCGATTTGCTATGAATATCATATAAATGATTGAAGAGAATCCATCTGACAAGATCACAGACAGTTAAGTGAAAATGGCTCAGAGGTTTCAAATTAACCTTTATCATCATATCTCTCCTCATTTAAAAGTTTATTTTGATTTAGGAATTTCGCCCTTTTTTTTTCCAAATTTCTCCCGACTAAACTAAGAAAAAATCTTGATTGAATATATAGTATGTTTATAAATAGAAAATTAAGTCTTTTCTCTTTCTCATCAGATGTCTTGAAAGCTCTTTTTCTTAAAGAGTTTTTAAAAGTAAAATAACAATGTAATACTCTAATTATGGCGCTTTTCTTTTGAACAAAAGGTGGGTTAGCCATTCATTTTTAACTTGGATTTAGTAATTAGATCTTAGGAGAACATAAAGGAAATTCTCAACTCCGTGATAAATTTGCACTTAAAAGCTAACTCGACAAAAAAAATTGCATCAGATGAATCAAAATCTCCCAAACCTGATATACTAGCTCTGCCTAGTGTGGGACCTGCATTAGCTAGAAAACTTCAAGAAACAGGTTTTAATAATCTCGAATCGATAGCCACAGTAAGTATCGGGGAGTTGATGGCACTTGGAGGTTTAGGAGAAAAAACTGCTGGAAAGATTATCCAAGCTGCGAGAGATAAGCTAGGTTATGGATTTGTAACAGCAGATATAATACTTGAAGCACGAAGAAACATGTTACGAGCGACAACAGGCGCCGATGCATTAGATGATTTATTAAATGGGGGAATCGAAACTGGTTCCATAACGGAGTTATATGGAGAATTTCGAACCGGAAAAACACAACTTGCTCACCAGCTTTGTGTAACCAGTCAATTACCTCCAGCATTAGGAGGATTTAACACTAATGACAAAAAGGCTGTCTCATGTGTGTATATTGATACTGAAGGCACTTTTCGGCCAGAAAGACTTGTATCAATGGCAAATAGGTTTAAAAGTGACCTTGATGTTCAAATGGTGTTAAAACACATCCTTCATGGTCGTGCATATAATAGTGACCATCAGATGGTTCTTGTAGAGAACATAATTAAAGATGCTCAATCTAAGAACATCAAACTTGTCGTTGTGGATTCGCTCATCGCCCATTTTCGGGCTGAATTCGTTGGGAGAGGGACACTCGCTGCTAGACAACAAAAGTTAAATCAACATCTCCATTCGCTTCTCAAACTTGCAGAAGTGTCCAATGTCGCAGTAATTGTGACAAACCAAGTTCATTCTCAACCAGATATGTTTTTTGGTGACCCAACGATGCCTGTTGGTGGTCATATTTTAGCTCATGTTTCTCATACTCGGATTTATCTTCGTAAATCGAAGGGAGAACGACGTATTGCTAGAATTGTAGATAGTCCTCTGCTTCCTGAAAGTGAAACCGTATTTGCAATAACAGAAGAAGGGATAATTGATGTTCGTTAAAGTTTTTAGGTTATCTACTTCTGTTTCGATGATCTTTTGACTTTCTATTTTTATGAAGTAATGGAAACTGTCTAGCAGAACGGAAAATACAAAAGCTAAAAAGGGGGGATATGATTTATTATTTAAAATCTAATAATGGAGATTCTACCAATGATGGAGACAACAAAACCAAAAGAGGAGAAACCTAAAAAGGAAAAGGAATATATTATAGTCAGATCCTATCCTGAAACGTTATTCTTTTACCCTAGTATGATAGTTGCTTTTATAATCTTTTTATTAGAACTTTTAGTACTCCCTGGTATTGAAACAGCGGATCCTGCTCAAGCAGCATTACTACGAAGTGCTCTTGGAACATTCTTCTTTGCAGTGTTTACATTTAATTTTTTAATTGTGGCTTTCGACTTCGGACTTGGAAAAACAGCATTAATTGCTTTTGGTGTCATAATAATCATCCTAATCTACTTGCTTTTACGAACACAGATTCCAGAATTGAGTTTTGGATTTGACTGGCCTGAAATTACTGCTTCGATGGAATTTTATTTCTTCTTTGCACTGCTTATTTTCGTCCACCTGATCCTTATTTACATTTACAGTCGTATTGATTACTGGTTAATTTCTCCGACCGAAATTTACCACCACCGGGGTATCCTAGGAGACGAACGACGTTTTGGCAATGCTCAACACGCACACATTGAAAAAACTACTCCAGATATTTTTGAGAAAATGCTTTTTCTAAGTGGAGATTTGTTTATCAAACCTGAAACGGATCCCCACATCTTTCGGGTTGCTAACGTATTTAGAGTGAATAAAAAGGAAGAAGAAATTAGGAAAATTCTATCCTATGTCCCTGATAAGAGACTAGACCTTTAATTACTTCTTTCCACCCTCCTTTTTTGGTTATTTATTTGGCATTTTTCCGAATAACTGTTCCAGGGGGAATTATTTCATTTGAATTAATCTCGACACCTGGCAACATTACAGTATTTGATCCAATAATGGAATTTGGACCAACAATCGCTCCTAGTTTATGGAATATCCTTCCTTTAATCACTTTTTTCGTTCTTTGCAATTTTTCATCTCGCAATACATTCATTGTTGTGACACTTGCACCAAGGCGTGCATTTTCTCCAACAACACTATCTCCAACGAATGAAAGCCGTCCAATCCTCGTCCCATGTTGAATTACTGAATTTTTAACCTCAACAGAGTACCCAATTTCACAATCCCGCTCAATACAGGAATAGTCTCGAATGAGGCTATTTGTACCAATATAACAATTCTTTCCAATAAAGCAAGGTCCTACAATTTCAGCATTATGATCTATTACCACATTTTCCTCAATTAATACAAGTCCAGAAACATGTGCCGATGGTGATATTTGGGCTGTTTTATGAATTCGTGAGTATTCTAAGGCTTTAAAAGCATCTTTATTTGCTGCTAATAAATCCCAGGGGTAACCAATATCTACCCATTCGTCTTGCCATACTGATGCACAAATTCGGCGTTGTTCCTGAAGTAATCTAGCTAAAGCAGCTGTAAGTTTATCCTCTTCCTCAAGAAGCGTGAAAAACTCCCCTGGTAAGATCGCTGCTCCTGCAAAAATATAATTAGTATCATTTTCTTTAGCAGGAGTTTCTGGTAAGATTTTTGTTATGAAACCGCGATCATCAATCGCAGCAATCCCAAATTCTGAAGATTTTCCTACTAGTGTTACAGCAATTGTGCCATCTGCGGCTGTATTAATGTAAGAATTCATTAAATGTTGATAAAACTTTGGTGGGGTAAAAATATCTCCATAAGCTAGAAGAAATGGTTCTTTATCAGAAAATTCATCTGCTGCAGAGATAATTGCCCCTTCAATGCCTTTCACATCCTCTTGATCTATGATTTTGATGTGGGTATCTTGTTGACGATAGTTATCAATTAGTGGCTGGATTTTCTCTCCTAGATATCCTACAACAACAACGAATTCTTCAAACCCAGTTTCAATTAGTCCATCAAGTACAGATTCTAATATATGCTTTCCATGAAGAGTTAACATCGTCTTCGGGTAAAATTTAGATAATGGGAGCATTTCCTTCCCAGATCCACCAGCTAAAACCAGACATTTCATTTTTACTCTTACACCTCTTCAGGCAACAAAATATATCACTACAAAGGTTTTGAGAACTTTAACTTGGATTCTGCTAAATCTCTAATCCTGAATCGTTTGAATGATGATAATTATAAATAATTGAATGAAGATGAAAGCATTTTTGTTTGTAATAATATATGGATTATCATCATTTGATCTTCTAAGAAAAAAGTATTGGACAACTGAAATTAACTCCTAAAAAGGACTTTTTAAATTCTTTTTCAAAATCCTCTTTGACTAGCTCTGAACGACGTGAATCTGTTAGATGCCAAATAACGATAAGAAAGTTCATTCACATTGGATAGATAAATTAACAACTGATGTGATTTCTAATTGGCCTAAAGTACAAGAATTCAACTGTAATTGTGGTATTTCAGTTTCAGGCCAACAACATGTAGGCCGAATTCGTGGAGAGATAGTCCTCACTAATGCAGTCGTCAATGAAATTAAAGATCGTGGTTATAATGCCACTCACTCCCTCATCCTATATACTGCTGATCCTTGGAAGGGAAAAGAAGCCCAATTAAATAGTTTCTCTGATCCTGTTGAAGCAAAAAAATACATAGATTGGCGATTAGTCGATGTACCAGATCCGACCAATCAATTTCCTTCCTGGGTTGAGTATTTCTGGAAACCCTTTGGGGATCCTCTTTCAAAATTTGGACGAGACATTCAAATTATTCGAACTCATGAATTTTATCAGACAGAAGCGATGAAGAACACCATCATCCAACTAATTGAGAAAAAAGAAGAAGTACGAAAGATACTGAATAAATATCGGAAAGAAAATCCATTCCCTGAAGATTGGATTCCTTTCAATCCACTGTGCAACCAGTGCAAACGTATTGGTTCAAATAAAGCCTTAAAAATTGACCTAGATAAGTATCGTGTCTTTTATCATTGCAAAGCATGTCAGGACCAAGATTGGTCTGATATGAGATTAGGAAAGCTTACTTGGCGACTAGAGTGGTTGGCAATCTGGTACACTCTCAATATTCATTTTGAACCCTATGGAAAGGATCATGCAACCCCTGGAGGGTCTCGTGACAGTTGTATTGAAGTATTAGAGACAGTTCTTCAACATCAGGGTCCATACGGATTCTGGAATGAATGGGTTGGTTATTCTGAGGGACGAACTGATTTTGGTGACATGACAAGTTCAGGATTCATTGGATTTACTCCAACTACTTGGCTCAAATACGCGGAAATTGAGGTTTTGAAATATCTTTATCTAAAAACTCCACCAAAAAGACGTATTGTATTAGGTTTAGATAAAATCCAGAGTTATGTATCAGAATATGATAGAGCTCAGCGAATTTACTTTGGATTAGAACCCTTTCCTGATGAGGTTGAACTGCAAACCATTCGAAGAAGCTATGAAATTATATTTTACAATGATGTCCCAAAATATCGTGGATTTCAGTTAGATTATTCACATGCTGTAATTCTATCTCAACTAGTAGCTGCCTCTAAAGACGGTACACAACAAGCGATTAAAAAACTTCAGGCAACAGATATTCTCAGCTCAGATCTTACAAAAGAAATAGAACTTCATATCCATAATCGTTTAACCCAAGCTCGGAATTGGGTTTCTGATTATGCACCTTCTCATCTAAAGATAAATATCCCTGAAAGTGTCTCAAAAGCAATCATTTCTCAAATTAACGAAAAATCTCGCGACCTTATTCTTGATCTGGCTACAGAATTAGACTCGTTAAGATGGACCGAAGAAAATATCAAACAAGCGATGATTTCTTTAAGAGAAAAAGCCGCTTTGTCACGAAAAGAGATGTCCCAATTATTTAAATCACTATACAATCTTTTTTTAAACCGATCTCAAGGTCCACGATTTGCACCTTTTGTCGCTGCACTTGATAAAGAATGGGTAATTGCTCGACTACGAACTGTAAAGGAGTTATAATGGGAGTTACATTCATGATAACAGACGATGATAATCCGAATGAATCCTCCGAAAACTCAGAGGAGATTTCTCAAGGAAATCTTGTTCTAGCGGTCATCTTAGCGCCATTGACAAGTTTATGCCTAGTTATCTTAATCACAAATGGGATTCAGTTTATAGCTCAAGAACAATGGCCAGGTATTCCAATCCTCTGGCCTCCAGTGTTATATTTAGGAGGAATTGTTGGCGGAGCTATTGGAGGAATAGTAACTCTGATAGAAATAAGAACAATTGTTAATCAAAATCAACCCCTAACTCCAGTTCAACTCTTCTCATCTGATCTTTTTTATTTAACTTTGTTAATGCTGTTAACCTATGTATTAGAGTTACTTTCGGAGAATTTGATTTTTCAAGGTATGTTATTTATCTTAGAAATCGCATTTTTTGTAGTTATAGGTCGAAATATCAGCAGAAAGTCATTGGAAATGATTACAATGACTGAAGATACCGAAAATCAAGAGATAGAATCAGAATCCGAAGCGAAAGCAGAGGAACTGAGCTTGAAATTAAAAATTGATGAAGAATCTTAATGCTTCACATAATTATTATTTTTAATAACATACCCAAAGACTTTTTTAGAAGGAAGTTGTAATAAGAAGGATTAAAGGCAATGATTGTTGACACTGGAATTCCATCTGATATTATGGTAGTTTTCATGTAAAACTCTTGGTACGGATCAAATTGCAATTTAGAACATTTGGTTGGATAGCACGACAAAATCCCAATATTCGTATTGAAAAAGATGGAATTAAGGATGATAAAAAGTTTGAGTTCATTGAACTTTCTGATAAAAAGATCGATAACGCAGTCTTTGATCGAAAAACCTGGTTTAAAAAAGGTGCTTTATGGCCAACAATTATTCTTGTTGAGAAGGGGTGGGATAAAAGCGGAACTATTAAGAAAGAAGACGCCTATGTCCGCATCTTTCGACATGAAGACGGTGCAATTCTCGATATTTTAGTCGGAGAGAGTCTTGATGACGGCACTCTTCTGTCTATTGAGTATAATGTTCCCTTATTTAGTGTAACCTGTTCACGAAAAGGAACTCGCGGCACTGTTCAGCGGATTCACATGGATATTCTTTAAGCCAAGATCTTCTATTAAGGATTGATTATCCCACTTCCTGTTGGGGATCTTCATGAAGAAGATTTGTAAATTTCGTAATAAGGGAAATTGTTCGCACAAACCCGTTTTCATCAATATAAAGTAACCGAGCATGTGATTGGTCGTCATCAATCCCATGTAAATCAAGAAAAAGGTCTAAACCGGTAATATCGGGTTGAAGTTCCTCGGCCTTTATACTAAGAGCTAAAGTCTTATTACAGATGGAACAAGGTTCAGTTCGAATTCGAATTAGATCAGGCAAATTTTACACCGTCAGTTTTTAGTTTAACTAATGGGATATTAAATATCTGGTCTCCAAGTCATTAAAGATCTTCTTCCTCTTTATCTTCTAGGTCGTCTTCGTCAGGTTCATCTAGAAATTCAGTCTCGAAGTCACCCATTATTTCGTCTGATACCTCGTCTGTTTCGGCCTCAATTTCATCCAAAACTTCTAATGTGCCAGAAATGAATAGCCGAAATTCACGAGCCTTATCTAGGATTGTTTGTTTATCCTCGCCAGTTGTGATTAGATCTCTTAGCTCAACCACACCATCAGTAATCTCCTCCCGGAAATTATTTGCAATTTCACCCCATTTCTCCCGCATCAGGAGCATGATCAGTAAAGTGCCCTGTCCTCCTGTAAGGGGCACCTGATCCAAGGTTAACGTGGATAACCACTGTTGGGGGAGAGTGGTCACAGGATAGGCAAATGTATGTGCTGTACAACCTATTTTTTCAATAGTAAAGTCTACGAATGTCACATGGTCCTGGGGTTTTGTTTGCATTATGAAAGCAATTGTATTGTTCGCTTTATCCGTGAGCTCTTTCAAATACTGGTAAAAATGGCCTATTAAGCGAGGTTCCCACATCATTATGCTGGATACTCCCTCTCTTTGGCCATAAGCTGCCACAAATCCAAATATAGCTTCCTCGCCAAGATACGCTAGACGTTCACTTCGACCTAAAGCAATATCAAAGCGTATTCGTCGGCGAACCCTTAAGCGCCGTAATTGTATGACTTTTATAGCGGTAAAAATGCTAATTACAACAAGAACAATAGAAATCTCGGTTATCACTAATCCTGGAACAGTAGTAAAAAAGAATTTAGTAATATATGTTTTAGTAGTATATCCGACCCATCCTTCATTATCAGTCGCATTTATTCTTATATCATATTGCTCATTTCCTATTAAATCAGTTTGAAGCTCAATATAGAATCTGTTGCCTTTTTTAGTCATAGTAATAGGGTCAGACCACCCGTCTTCAGTTTCTCTTTCAAGTGTAACTGAATTAATCCCACTGCCTAGATCACTTACCTGTACCGAAACCCGTAATAAACCTGGATATGGGTATTCAAACTCTACTGATTCACCAGCTACTTTTGGTGCGATTGTGTCCCGAACAACATAAATTTGACTTGAGCTATTACTCAAACCTGCTTTATCACGAAGGGAGACAGTCATATTGTATTCTTGAGCATATTTTAAATCTCCGAGGCGTGTCCCTAATTCATACAACCCTGAGTCACTTTTCACGAGATATAGAGGGCCCCGATAGAGGGTTCCATTTTTATGCCGAATAACTAATACTACTGATTGATTGTCAATCTCGCCAAAAGTATCTTCGGCATCAACATAAACGAATGCACGGCCCTCTTCAGAGTCACTTCCATTAACTATAAAATCGACCATGGGTGTAGTTTTGTCATCATCAGATTCAAGAGCAAACCAGCTATGAGGATCAGGATATTCTCGTGAGTTACCCACAGTGTCAGTCAATATAATTCTAAACTCAAGAAGTGTTTTATAACTGACAAAAAATCTAACCTGATATTCAGTTCCACTTTCGGACATTGGAACAATATTTTGATGACTTGTTCCATTTCTATAGGTAAGAGTATAATTAAGTTGGACATTATCTGTTGCATTTCCCCAGTCAAGTGTATCAATCTTTATCAAAATAGTTCCATTTCCGAGCTGATGGACGAAACTAGGATTATCAGTCGTCAATGGATCAGTTATGATTTCTGGAGGTTCAAAATCACCAATTGTTTTGTTAAATTCATCTGTTTCTTTATAATT
>JBHLPG010000208.1:0-6821 GCA_048939725.1 Promethearchaeota archaeon
GGAGATTGTATCATTTTTCTTATAATACTCTTGCCAAAGTTGTGTTAAGAGAGTATTTGGTTTTTTTCGTTGAATTTAAAGTCTAGATTTATTTGAATACAATCTTAATCATTTGTGAACTTGTTTAAGATTAAGAAAAAGAATTTATTTGATGCTATTGACTCTCATTGGACGGACAACAATCTTCATAAAAAACATATTTGTTTCTAATGTTAATTTTGCTTTAACTATCGGTTGTTTTAAGAGTTCTTTTCGTGAGGGATCTATCAGTAATTTGGATTTAATCCGTTTATTGATTGTAGCAATTGATACAACCACATCTTCATTACTCAATGATATACTTAATAATCTACTATCAAGATCAATACTCAAGCTTTTAAAAATGTGTAATTTTTTCTTATTTTTCTTGTAAGTTAAGACAACTTTATCTCTGGCTCTTACAGCAAGGTTCGCTGGTACGTTATATTTTAATCTAACCTCTTTATAGGTTAGATGATGAAGAGCAATGGAATTAAAACAGCTTTCATTGTATGCGATTTCGCTAATATAGTTGCAAACTTCTCTATAGGTTCTTATTGTTTTTTTCAACTTTAAAGAATCTTCTTCAGTAGGTTCCAGTTTACCTAAAATAATATCAGTTTCCATTTTTTATCAGCTGATTCTCTTATTAAGGGATCTCACAGATGTATCTAGGAAGGTATCCTATATATTAAAATTTCAGAAGTATTAGAAGCTAATTTTATTTATTCTAGGTTTTGTCGATTTCTCTGATGCTAATATCCGCACGTTAACAATTGAATAATCTCATCTTGAAAATAGTGTCCATAATTCCCTTCATGAATTCTGTGGAAATATAAGGCATATCAGAACTACAACACAAATGACGTGGCTTGTTTTGTTCCATAATATTCCAATTCTTTCTTCAAAAGTGGGTGGCCATTCTCTTCTAAAATTCTATTTAAACGATCTAATTCGGGTAAAGAAGTAAATGAATTCGGATCAATAGCTAAACATTTTCCATCAATAATAGAAGTGTGAATCTTTCCACACGCCACTTTAGATCCCTTCAAATGTGGTGCATCAAAAATTCCTAGTTCAACTGCTCTAGCTAATGTTGGTGGATGAATGAAAGGATCTTTCACTGATCTTCCCGCAATATTTCTTAATGCCTGGAGAATCAAATAGCACTCCGATTTCAGCTTCGATTTGTATGTATCAAGCTTTGGATCGTGGTTAATTGAAGGTAATCCTCTTAAAGAATTTGAAATCACTTTCCGAGCTATTTTTGCACTTTCTATCACATCTTCAGACGTTGCTGCATGTTCAGCCTCACAATAGCTGACCACATGGACAATATGCGGTTTGATAAACATAGCCATCTGAATAGAAGATGCCAATTGCCCTTTGGCAAGATGAGGATCCTCGGGAAAGCTCATAAGTCCGGTACGAATCTGACGATAAGTAGTAAAGGTATCAGAATGTAAACCCTCAATTAATTCCGTCTTAGCTAACATTTTTGCTAAGTCATATCTGGGAGCTAAACCAATAGGAGTATTAAACATCATTTGAGAAATATAATTCTGTACTCCAGCCTTTTTTGCATTGTATGCACCTAAGAATGCAGCAGCGACTGCAACAACATCTGGAGCTGAACGAAGACTCCAATGATGTGCCTCATTTGTTTCGAAAGGTATGTTATGTTTACCATGCCAAACCATATTAGATATATTCTCTTTTATTGCTTCTGGTAATAACCTACCACTTCGACCGTCTAATTCAGAATACCAAAATAGAGGTGTGGCCCCCCAGGCATTGTTAATCGTATTTTTGAGCATTCTTGCCATATTAATTAAATTTCTTGTACCTGAGTAACAACGTAATAAAGGATAATTCCCACGCTTAGAAGCCTTATAACAGCCAATCAGATCTTCTTCTGAACGAATTGGAACTCCACCTGCACCCTGTTCCGGCTTTTTCATCTTTTTAGGGTCAAAAAAGTGTTCTTGGAAATTTTGGTCTGGCCCTATTGAGATTATATCTATAATTTTAGCTGTTGCTATTGTTTTGATACCTTTCTGGGTTTCTTCAACGGAAGGAACCCCATAATGGGCACGTAATAACGGATAAGGATAATAAAATTTTATCCGATCGATTAAGCTGGTAGGAAACGATTTTTTTTCCTCTGAAGAGGAAGAGTATTTCCTCAGATATTCGATAACATCCTTCTCTGTTGTGTTTCCACCAAAAAGTTGATCAAATACTCCTAACTGTTTAATAACATTGCATACTGGACTAGTACCCCCGAAGATCCACTTTTTCTTTCTTATTTCCGGGGTAATTCTGTTATTAAGTTCCTTCACAAGCTCAATACAGGCTTTTGGGGTTAAACGATAACTTAAAGCAATTATCTCGGGATCCAATTTCTCAATTTCTGTAATAATATCTTCAATTGTGTTTGGAGGACGTAAAAACGTTAATTTATACCCGTGTTGCTGTGCAATCTGCATGAAATTAAATACTCCAGCAACATGAACACAGGAACCTAATGTAGCACATAATATGAGATTTTTATTAGTCATTCCTCTAATACAGTCTCCTGTTTCATTATTTCGATATAGAATTCTTCACCAAGAGTTACATATTCTTTAAGAAAGTAAGATGGAATTTTATCGAGTCCCAATGATTCCATAGTTCTACCAATAGATCTATAATCTTTATTGAACATACAATTGGCTAAACTAATGATGGCATCAATGAAGGGAGTTGGAACCTCAGCTACCTCTCCAAAGCTAGATAGCGGAATTAAACCAGTAGGAATATCCTCAAAAATATAACGGACATTTAATGTTGATGGTGCCATAACGTTTTGATATTCCTTTGTATTGTGAATAGTTTCATATAGAGTACTTCCAATGCTTCCATAAACTGAATTTAACCATTTTTGTAAAGTTATGGCCTGTACTCCATAAGCTTCTGCCACAGCAACTCGTTCCCTATCCATCTTCTCTAAGAAAGAAGCAACAGATGAAGATATCCCATCAATATAATGCCTATAATTAACTTTTGGATCCTCACATCTAGCAACATTCAATAATAAGGGAGTGGGGTGGAATATTGCACCAATATTATCAAAAGATGTATTCAACACAGATTCAGTTTCCCAAAAAGCGTTATGAAGATCATTCAAGAATGGTACGATTTCATCATTGTTACAGGATGGAAATGCTGAAACTGGAACTCTTTTTTTTATCCCCGAAATTGTTACATGGCCTGGTTTTGAACATCGTGACACAAATAGAAGAGATTGAGCTTCTGCTACTTGTGGTTTAAATGTACCATCATTCTTTCGGATAGTATTACTAACTTCAATTGCGCCTCCAGTTCTCCCAGGATTTAAGACAACGATTTGATTGTCATCTAAGTAGGGAGCTATTCTTGCTGCTATCTCTTTATGTGCATTAGCGGTTGTTACCACCATTATTAATTTACTTTCTTTCATCACTTCATAAATTGAATGTGATACTAAATCAATGTCAAAATGTCCCTCCAATAGCCCTATGGATGTAATGCCTTTATTTTCTTTTATAGCGTCTAGAACTGAACTTGATCGATTCCATATCTTAACTTTATACCCTTTTGATTTCGCATAAGCAGCAAACGCATGTCCTCCATTTCCTAACCCGAGAATGGATATAGAGTCGTCTTGAATCTTTTTCATGTACATCATCCTGTTCATTTTAAATTATTTTGGTTTATTGAAAGCTAATTTAATGGATTTTCTAACCTTTACTTGCTGATTATCCTATTAAAAAGAGAATTTCAAACCAAAATGATAGTTCAGGAAATCAGAACTTTATCTCTTTTCTACTAAATTTATTCTACGAGAATAGCGTATAAGAGAAATACTTCTTTTTTCACACAAATAATTATTCCTGAGTTTCTTTATTAACTTTTGGGATGTATTAAACGCAATATATATAAACAATACAACTATAGGATTAACAAATTACTATAAAATACCCATATTCATATATGAATATAGATTAATTTTGATATTAAACTATTATTTATGTTTTTTAGGGACATTACATTAATAAAAGACTTATTTTTTATTGAAAATCGAAATTGAGTTGAAAATGTTTGGGGAAAAGACCAGCATACTGTTATACTCGAGTTGATAGACCTCCTTATACTCGGAAGAAATACATTAAGGGAGGACCTGAACCTAAAATCCGAGCTTTTGATTTTGGATCGCCAGATAAAGAGTTCCCCCTAGAGGTTTCATTGATCACTGATGAAAGAAGTCAAATCTCCCATAATGCCCTAGAAGCTGCTCGAATCCATGTAAATCGATTCTTAACACGAAACATTGGCCGAGACAATTATCACTACCGTGTCTGTGTCTACCCTCATCATCGGATCCGAGAGAATAAAATGATGACAGGTGCTGGAGCCGATCGTCTGCAAGATGGAATGCGGAAAGCTTTTGGTAAGGTAATTAGTGTTGCTGCGCGTGTGTTCGAAGGGGATCGAATTCTCTTTGTCCGAACTTATCCAGAGAATGTTACAGTAGCTAAGGAGGCATTGCGTCGTGGTAAATCTAAATTTCCTCCCCCCTGTCGGATCAAGATCACAAAAGGTCAGAAACTAGTTATGTGATGCTGTATATAATCTGAGATTATACTGAAATTCTGGAGTGATTTTTTCTTCAATCACATTGAGCTCCTTCTCTGGAGAAAGCAAAAAAAGGTAGAAAAACATTTATTGTGTTAATCTACTTTTTAAGCGTTGCTAACTTGATATCGGATTCTTGAACTGTTTTTCGACCTGAATGACGAGCGATTTCAACGGCATATCTTGCGATATCCATTCCACGGTCTGTTATAATCTCGTTTAATCGTTTAATGGCATCACTTGACACACGAAATGCACCAGCATCACGGATGATTCTCTCAACTCGCGCTCCAGCAAAACCAAATTTTCTTCGAACTGCTTTTCTTCGTGCTATACGCGGTTCAGGAATAGTTTCAGTGTATTCTTCCATTCAAATTCACCTCTTCTCAAAATTAATGACATATATGTTGTCACTACTAATGGTTATCGCCTTGTTCTTCTTAATAAATCTTTTGTTCTAATTTTTTTTCTTTATATACTTTTTTCAAGACATTGATACATTTTTATGATAAGTAATTGTTCTATCTGATCGGGAACAAAAACTCAGAAAAAATTGATTAAGAAAATATTTGATTTTGCAAAGAGACATTATATTAATCTGAAATTACCAGAAACCGTTTAGGATCGAAATATCTCCGCATCCAGCTCTCCAGTCGCTTAAGGCCACTCATTTTTAATTTTTAACACTTTCTTTTTTGTCTAGACATTAATTATTCTTTTTATCTTTTTAAAATGAAGTAAACTACCCCATCATTATTAGGTAGAGTCAATTGTATGTGGTTGACATTCTAGATGTCAACTAAATTTGGTTGACAAATTATATGATTATTTCTATTGGAGCACCTAATCAAGAAGTAATTGTAATCAATCCCTTTTAATTATATTATTACCCAATTGTGGCTTTTTAATATTCATTCATTAGATAGTCAAACTTTCAGGTTTCAAAAATGTTTATTTCTCCTATCTTAGCGAGATTCATCAAAAGAAGAGTAAATGCGAATTTTCAAACCTTAAAGAATATACTAGAAAAAAATTAACCCCTTTTTTATCAATTATTTTGATAATGATGTCCGTTTGGTACACGTTCCATCAAACAATCAAAACCTACTCCCTTTGTCTCTGGATTTTCTTTAAATCCGAATCGTTGGTAATATTCTTTTAATTTCATGATCTCTTCGTCAGTTGGTTTTTTCTCTGGACTAATGAAGGGCATTGCATGGAGAGTTAAAGCAATTCCGAGTTCATCTGCAATTTCAGTTAATTCTTCGAAAATATAAGTGGACAGTCTATTTCCACGAAATTCAGGTTCAACCCAAAGAGTACCAATATAGCATTCATTTCTTTTAGCTTTCCATGTCAACGAAAAGCTCCCAATTCCGATAAAATCGCCTTGAATTTCTTCACCGATATCTATAAAACAATTCAATGTCTTTTTTTGGTCTATTGCCCTTTTTAACGAGATAGGTTCTCCAATAAAGACTTCCTCTATGCTATTTATTTTGAAATGGTGAATCCGATTATTCACTAGAAATTCAACCTGGTATTCCCAATAATCTAAATGTAGGAAATTTTGATTGATTTCGTCCGCAGTATACATAAATCGTCTCCTTCGATGAAGAATACTTTCTAGTTTCTTTTATTTCATATTCAAGATGATTTAAGTAGACCAATAACCAATGATAAGCCCGAAGATCTCGAATAGCATTCTCAATACATGTAAAAAACGAAGATTTTCAGTTCGTACTCTCAATATACAATTTCTCTTTGTTTAAAGGTAATGTGGATTATTATTGAGGCCTTTTTCTGATTTCATCATATTATTCATGCATTGATTCTTCGTAGGAAATTTTCTTAACACAGTTAAACATACTTATTTCTGATTTAATTTAGTAAAATTCAACTATTTAAGATTTTTGGTATTCCTTAACCTTTATTTTTTTGATATTAAATAATAATTCCTTTAAGAGATCTTATAAGAGTGAAACATTTGAATTATGATGGAAGGCGGAAAATTAAGCCCATAACAGGAGGAAAAAAGGTGGTTTTCCGTTTTTCTAATTAGAGGGTTATGAGATTATCTACGACTCAAACAGATTTTTTGAACAAAATTCTCTGAATAATTGAGGTAATGGTTAATTCAATGGAAA
>JBHLPG010000209.1:0-6797 GCA_048939725.1 Promethearchaeota archaeon
CTCAGCAGTACTATTATTAAGGAAAACCCTGGGGTATTGAATTTTTCCAATTCTTCAGAGTCTATAGAGTGTATGATGATGAAAGTGGAATCTGATTCGTCCTCACTTATGAGCTGCTTACCTTCATAGATCGTCTTTGCAGTAATTTTTACAAGGTATTTTTCGCTATTTTCTAATAGCGAGGTGTTCCATTGATAGCTTGTTGTTTCTAGATTGTCAATGATTAGATCCCATGATATTCCATTGTCAGAACTGAAATATATGTCATAAGTAGTTTCTAATTCGAATGGATTAGCTATGGCCCAGGATATGGGTAGTATGTCGTTGACAACAATATCTCCACCGTTTGGGCTAATCAAAGTCACTTCAAAGACTGGTTCTTCAGTATTGATATTGACAATAAAGAATTCTACAGTATCATTTACTCTATTACCGTAGAGATCTATAGCTGTAAGATTAAAAACGTAAAATCCAGGTTTTAAGTTTTCTAATACCCCGCTATCATTGATGATTTCCACGTCATTCATTGTTATAACAACTGTAAATTCACTGAGATCTTGAACTGAATAACTATATGAAACATTAGTTTCTTCCTTTTGGATTTCGAAAATTGTTCCATCGCTAGGGCTACTGATTACTAAAATTGGTGAAGTTGTATCAACAACCGTGACTATACACGTTTTTGTTGTTGTTTGGCCCCAGATATCAGTGACAATGATGGTATAATTATACACATCGACTGATAATCCGTCAATGTCTATTGTTATAACGCTATTCGACCATTCTTCCTCTTCTATAACTATATCACCGTTTTTCAAAATAGTATAATTGCTTGGATTTCTATCTGACAATGTGAAAGTTATTTGGTTATTTACACTACCTAATTCATAATCTGCGGCATTAAAACTAGTTACAACTGGTTCTTCGATATCAGGATCAATTGTAAAAGATCCTTCTGATGTATCAGTAACTATTTCCAGTTGATATCCCAGATAACTTCCATTAACTATAATCCGTACCTTGTAATTAGTTCCATAATCAAGATCCCGCGTGTTCCATTCATAGCTCGTGGCTGTTAGGTTACTAACTATACCATGCCAGTTTACACCGTTTGTAGAGTATTCGATTTTAGAAGAATACGTGATCTGCTCGTTTGTTGTTATAGAGTAGCTAATCGTAACCTCATCCTCCCAAATCTCGCCACCATTAGGATGAATTAACTGTAAAACGAGATCAGGCCTATTATCAATAGTCAACAAGCCAGATATATCTTCTTCCTCTTGTGATACTTCATCCAATTTGTAATGAGTAATAACCTTTATTTTCACTCCTTCTAAGTAAACTATTGAGGAAGTATTCCAGTCAAAACTTTCGTTATCCTTGTCTAGCCCACTGACAATTTCATACCAATCAGACTCTGACATGGTTGAGTAATAGAGATCAAAACCAGTAACAAGACTGTCTATATCAGTTAGCTCCCACTCGATTGTTAATGCCCCAGCGTAAGTGAAACCAGAAAGAGGTGTAAGCAATGTGGCACCTGGGGCATCTTCATTATCTATTGAGAATGCAAAATCATTTGTATCCTCGATAATCCCACCATAGCCATCATTGGCAATGACTTTGATCATAACGGAAGGTGAGTCTGCAAACCTGCTGACATTCCACACATATGATAGCTCTTTCAATCCACTAGCAATCAACTGCCATCCTTGATTCTCGATATTATACCCCACCTGAAAGGTTAACTCATCATCATCAGGATCACTAGCGCTCCAAGAGATTGTAATAAGGTTTGATGCTGTTTCTCCACCATTTGGTTCTATGACCGTGATAAGAGGCGCGCGGTTAACAACAGTATAGCTGAAATATTCGTTTTGAGCATTTTTCTTCACAACATCGTTACCTGTAACGTCCCATACGTGTATATACCATTCTACAGTGGTTCCATGAGGCTTTGCTGGCAATGTACCTTCGTAAGTCCCAGGATTGCCGACTTGTTCCTCTAGAGTTGCAATATCCCAGCTTTTTCCCCCATCTACTGTATAATTAATCATAGCATCTTGGATACCACCTTCATCTGTGATTGGTACCGTTATTATTGGGGTGTCTTTACCTGTTGGATAAACCCCGTCTCCATCAGCATCCAAAAGAATGGATAGTGTTCCAACAGATGGGGTAATATAGTCTTTCGTGTTGGGTTCTAAAGGATTGGACGTGTAACTCGTATCTTTTTGAGTCTCGAAAACATATGTCCCGAATCTTTTATCTATACCAACACGCTGGACAATATGATCTGTTGGATCATCGTCTTCTATGGTGTAACTTGTCTGAATTTTGTGACTGAATTGTTGTTCTGCATAAATCTTTGTACTTAGTGATACTTCTACAGTTGTTTCGACATAAATTCCTGCTGCTTCTAATTTAGCCCTGTTTTCACTGCTAAATGAAATCGTGATAGATTGGCTTGTTGAAATAGTCGAACTAACTTCATGAGTGCTAGTATATTGACGTCCTCCATCTGCCGATAACGTGCTTAACCAATCTATTTGTCCATCTGGATACTCATTATGCACCACGTTCAAATTTTTCCATGAATTTGGAGCATTATTATCACCATAAATTGCTTCTAGCTCACGTAATATGCCATACCACATTTTTCCATTCGCATTTTCTGTGGTTCCATCATAATAAGTGGTTGTATCTGTTGTAATTAACCAGTGTAGCTCCCAAGCTTCGCCCCAGTAAGTATCACCAAAACCAGGGCCTATATAATCAGGATCATCATTAGTATTACTCGAGCTGAGAAAAGTACTGTCCACCACTTCATATCTAGCATCAAATCCAGCACTAACTTCATACGAAAGTTCGAGCTTTGTTGACGCTTCAAACCCCGTTTGAAATAACCCGAAAAATGATCCCGATTCTTCAACACCGAACTCTAATCCTGTTGTTATACCAGCAGTGACTTCAGCGCCAACACCAAGGGAAACTGTTGATGTAGTTTCGTAACTTGAGATACTTTCATCACCTGATGGATCGTGTAAAATGAGATACAATTTTTCACCTAACGTCTTGTAACCTTGAAGTAAGATTTCAGTTTCCTGATTGACAATCTTTCTGAAAGTAAATATCCGCTGGTCAGATGCTACTTCGCTATCACCGCTATCATATCCCTTTAGAACCGCAGTTATAGTTCCATCGAAGCTGGCACCATAAGTAAATGATATTGGATTGCCACTCGTGACTATTCCCATATCTATAATATTAAAGAAGAGTTTCACGTAATCAACCGTTGTGGATTGTGTAAATTCTGGAGTAAATGAAACAGAGCCAGCACCCTCACCAAAAGTAATCGTCCCAGCATCAGGACCTGTCCAGCTTACAGAATATGAATATTCAACCATGAAAGATTTGAAACCTGTTGCTGAAGGATCATAACTTTCTACTAAGTTTCCATGAGTGTCGTCACCATACGCTGCAGATCGATATTCTATGAGATCACCCTCATTAAAAGGTCCAATGGTTGTTGATGCAGTATTACCGCTTTCAGTCATTACTTTGTATTCCAAACTTCCCCCATTTACTCTCCAATACAGGTATATTGCATAAGAGGATACTTCATATGTGCCGAATGAACAACTAATTGTTATAACTAATCCAGGTAAAGTACTGGAAGTAGGCCGGGTATCCCAGACACCGATTTCACCAGGAATATACGCTTTCGCTAGTGTCACGGGTTTAAATGCAAAAATATTAGCTGCTAGAAGTATTAACAGGGTAAACCCAATTATATTATTACGTGTCATTTTCATTTTCACTAACTCCATTATTGATGTGTAATTATTTTCCCATAAAAACTCTTTCGATTTCTAGATTCAAGTATCATAAACAGAGCAAGGAACTCAATGAAGAATTTTAATGTTTCTTTGTGTACCTTAATGGGTTTCATTGGTTCTCGTTCTAGATATCTTTCTGTAATAATCATTTTTTTAGACCTACCTTGGAATTTTCTTACTATAGTGCTTGAATCTACATATTTATGATAAATCGGTTTCAACTTATAAATTTTACTTAAAATATATAACAAACGACTTTATATCTTAAATTTATCTAAATTCTATAAAATAAAATTTAAAGATATAATATAAGCTTTCTTGGATTGTTGAGACTCGTTTAACCCACTAAAACCGAAAAAAGGGAACGTGTGTGAAAATAAGGTAATAAAACAACGATCAAGATCCCTCTTTAGTCATCATTTGATTCTAAGTCAAAAGGATCAATGGGTGGAAGCTTATATCGCTCAACTAGTTCGGATTCACTACTGATTTTTTTTCTAAAATTTCTCCTCCAGATAAAAACAAAAGCACTCACAAGAAATACAATTCCAATCGAAAGGAAAAGGACAAGATCTGGCAAACTGAAAGCTGGACCATTATTAATGCCAGAAGTAGTGGTTTGCTTACTTGTTTGCGCTGTAGTATCTGTTGTTGGTTGATCTAAAATTGTGACGAAAAACACAACAATATCACTCCCTACATTACCAGAGCTATCAGTTACAGTAACATTGAATATGTATGATCCTGCAGGTAAATACTCCAATAGACCATCATCAGGTACATTGAAGTAATTTAACGCAACTTTAACAGTGTAATTACTCAATTCTTCAATATAATACGTATAGGATATTGTCATAGTTAAATTAGTAGTATTGTATTCGTGACCATTTTCAGGATTAAGAATTGTTACTATCGGAGCAATAGTGTCATGGACATTTAATACAATGGTGTTATTAGCCTTATTCCCTAGTGTATTTTCTGCTATAATCGTAAATTCATAAGTCCCAATTTGTAAATCGGTAATGGTGACATTTACGGTCATATTATCAGTCCAAGAGCGGCTGTTGACGATAATTTCATCATTCTTTGAAATACTGTAATTGTACGGATTTTGATCTGAAATTACCCAAGAAATATTCAATTCTGGAACCCCAAATTCTACACTAATATTGTTGTTAATTGTTGTAATTGAAGGAATTAATCCGTTTGATACCCTCAAAAAGCTATAATCTGGTTCTATTCTTGTATAGAAAGTTGAAGACGTGACATTATTAGTAGTTGGTAACACTGAATCGCTGATGGAATCAATTTTAATTTTCTCTTTATCGTCTCTGATATGAACTGCTGTTACAGGGATCATATAGCCATAAAGGCATTGGAGTACGATAATTATACAGGTAAGCATGGAAGAAATCCAATGTATCTGTGACAAATAATTAACCTCACTATATAAGTGAAATAATAGCATTAGCGATATTCTTCATACTATTATTTTCTTATAAATGGATATAAAAGTTTTTTTTGCGAGAAGTTGATGGTACGCCAGCCAGTAGTAGAGAAAGAAATCTGCAACATCTCTTGGCTGTATCGAAGGCATGATTTCATTTACAGGTAACTTCATCCACAGTCTCTCAGCTACTAAAAGATGATAAATATCTCTAATTTGTCTTTCATTAATTTGTCTTATTATTAGATTTGGAAAATTCTTTGTTATCAATTTATCTAACTGGCTAATAATCTCACCCCAGTAAATCCGTTTCTCTTTGGGGTTAACAATCTCTTCTTGCGTGCCTTTCTTCAATATCATGAATTGAAAGATTTTTTTAAATATTTCTGTCTGATTAATATCCGGTGCTGGTAAAACAGTGTCATCTAAAGTAATATCACCGTTCTTATCGATATAACATATCACAAGATGTGGTTTAACTTTTTTATTACCTCTACAGCGGGTAACAAACCGTTTTAATCCATTTTGTGATTGTTGAATCTTTTCCAGCATATCCTGTGTTATAAAAACCGTAATATTGGCTGTACAGTTTCTTTGTGTACATTTCAATTCTTCAATCTTAATGTAAGAAACTTCGCGTGCTTGCAGTACTTTTCCACGATCAAAGCCTTTAATTACATCAGTTATACTCTCTTGAGTGCTTTTGAAGTCATCAAACCATTTTTCTTGATCAGAAACTAACTTGGAATAAGAAAGAGCTTTTTCATTCAGGAGTTCTAGTAAGGGCTTTGTAATATTGCCCTTATTTGAAAACTGGTGAAAATTGGCGTAATGATCTTTTTTAATGCCATCAGGGGATTTTTCTTCCAACATTAATGCTATAACATCACTAATGGTCTTTAGTTTGGAACTAAATGTATTCAGGATTTCTTCAACGACTTTTAATGATTTACGAGCCAGTGATTCATTTTTTTTAGAGAAAACACAGTATAACCCAGCTATAGACCCAAATTTTCGCACCCGTGGATCATCAGAGAAATGATTCTCAATCATCCAATTATACCAAATCATTCTGAATTTACTGTCAGCTGGAAATATATCTGGTCCATTTAAATGGTCTGTGATAGTCTCTTCTAAGTTTTGACCGATTTCTCCTTTTACAAGCATTGTTGATTTAGTCATTAGTCTTGTAGCAAGTAGACTAGAACTTTCATCACTTAATTCCATGGTAGAATAATAATCCACTAATTCTGGTCCATGATCCATGAAATAGCAGAATATCACTGATGAAAAAAGTTGTTGTTCATCAATCACCTATTTGATCACCTTTTAATTATTGAAGACTTCTAAACATGACTGATTATCTACTTAATGAAGATAATCGTTTTTAAGTCAATAGTTCTTAAATGCTCATAGGGTGGAAAAATCTTTGCAGCTGAAAATTCGGCGGGCTCCTCTCAATCTTAGACAGGTCTTCTTGCCTTTGAGTCTATTTCTTGTATTGTGTTCCT
>JBHLPG010000027.1:0-26993 GCA_048939725.1 Promethearchaeota archaeon
AAAAGAAGAGATTAGGATGAATTTGTTAACAAAGAAAGCATTAGGTATTCCAATACTAGTTATTTTCATGAATTCTGGCTTCATTCTTTTTGCAGGAGAAGTATACAATAATTTTTCCACATTGATTCCAATTCTTCTCATCGACTTAATAATTAGTATTGATATTTTAATTCGACCATTATCATCAAAAAAAGACGAATTCAGGAGATTAATTCTCATTATCTCATTTGTATTATTACCAACTATACTCATTCTACCATATGTTGAGTATAAAGTCTTTACACAGAATTTGTTGACTCCATTATTGTATTTTTGGGGGGTTGTGACTGGTATGGTTTTCTTATTTATTGGAGGATTAATTCTTTTAATTAGCAGAATACAACTAGGAAGATATGGGGGCCCCAAGATTGTCCTTGAAACGAATCACAAGTTGATAACAGATGGTGTATATAGATTTATTCGTCATCCTATGTATTTAGGTTTTTTATTCATATTTTTTGGTTATTCTCTGGCTTTGGGAAGCATTTTCATGACAATTGTGATTTGTTCTGTCTTTTTTCTGATCTTTAAAAGTCGAATACAACTTGAAGAAAGATTATTGCTCTCAGAATTTGGTGATGAGTACGTACAATATATGGAACGGACTAAAAAACTGTTCCCCTTTCTTTACTAGCAAAAATTGTATCGGGATCTTGATATACCATAAGATCACTCGATTTACCTGTTTCTAAAACCTCTGAAATTATCGAGAACACGTTTTTTGATGGTTTTAGAGAAATTTTCAACTCCTCTCTTTTCATCTCAGAAATATCTCGTGATAAACCCTCAATTGCCTTAGCAGCTGTCGTGTACGGTGCTACTGATCTCCAGTGCCTTTCGTCCACCCATTGCAAATAATAGGCAAGGTTATAAAGTATCGTACTCACTAAGAAATTCTTATGAGGAACTCCCGGTGGAATGTATCGTGGGATTCTGTCTGGAATGCCTATCTTTCGGCAATATTCATGGCCTATCTTGCACACATTTGTGACATCTTTATAATGAGGATTGGGATTCCCATACTTGTTGTTATTACTATAAAGATGCCGATACAAAGGTATTAATTCTGGATAGAATTGCTGAATAGCATCTAAATATTCCTGTTTATTTCTTCCTGGTTTGAGTGTCAATCCTCCTGGTATGACGAAATCTGCTCGAACTTCCTTTGATTTTTGAATTATATGTTTTATATTCTCCTCTGTATCACCTATTCCAGGCAAAATAGGCATAAATACAACCCCACCATGCAGATAATTCTTTTTAACAGTTTTTAACGCTTTGAACCGTTGAAATGAGGAAGCAGATCCAGGTTCGAAAATTTTCTGAGTATTCTCATCAATTAGAGTGATTGTAAAAGAAATATTAGCATAACTCAAAAGATTAATTGCCTTTAGCAAATCTAAATCTCGTAATACTAGTCGGCTTTTAGTAAGAACCATTACTGGTATTCCAAAATCACGACTCGTCTCTAATAACTGTCTGGTAACCTTGAATTTCTTCTCAGCTGGTTGGTACACATCACACACACCGCCTCCTATCGCAATAGGCAAAATTGGTTTTTTTTCTCTCTTTCGCAAGTGATTAGAGATTCCAGGAAGAAACTTCTCAAGATTATCCTTCCGTTGCCTATACTCTGGATTCAGCCCAAGCTTGATGAGCTCTTTCTCAAATTTTTGTGCAGCATCTATTTTAATCCTTATATACGAACTAAAACTCTCGATACGATACCATTCCGCCTTTCCATCACAATATACACAATTATGTTCACAACCTCGGTAAGGATTGATACTCCCAGATACCCAGAACCACGGATCAGGGTGGGAATACCTGTTAAAAACTTTGGAGTGACTCTCAACGGCTTGGTATATGATTCCCAACCTAATACACCGCGAGATTGAGGAAAATAGATCCAGAATCCCCTAAAACAGATTACAATTTTATAAAACGTAGGAAAATGGATCGAGAAGAAATAAGATAAAGACTTTCCCGAAGGTCCTGGAGATTGGGCCTTTTTTCCACTAGGTGGTATTTACGAAGTTGTCGCAATCCATATTGAATTGTTCTTTCAGAATATGGAAGCTCTTTCACAATATCCTTAACAGAAAGAGGAGATTTTTTTTCATTAAGTAATTGAAATATAGCCTTAGCACTAGGAGAAATCCTAATCTTGCCCTTTATAGCTGTGCTGTCACCAGTGACTATATGTGACATTTTAATAGCCTTTTCCCAAAGAATAATCACTTGAACTAATACATGCAAACTATTTATAAATCCATCTGCAAGTGCAAACGACGTATGGCAATGAATTAAGTTAGCTTAAACTATTGTTGTCACTAGATCTTCGACGAAAAGAATCTAATATTATCTGGACTCCTTTTAGATATTTTTCTTTTTTGATTAGAATATCGGAACGCTCTTCCAACTCAGCTTTTAAAAAAATCAATTGCGATAAATCTTCGCTAGTATTTATCCCTGTTGCACGAATCCATCGCTTCAGTTTCTTTGTTTCTGGAAAAGAGGGAAATTTCAACCAAGAATGAAATATATGCATTAATTTTTTCTGCTCTTTACTTGATATTTGTAAATCCAAGCTTATAGAAAGCCAGTTCTCTTCTGTTTGTGATTTTTCCTCTGATAAAAAAAGTAATAAACCAAAAAATCTAATCCAAACGTCTCGTGAAGGGATTTTTCTATAATAAAATAGAATTTTCTCTGCTTCTACATCTTCAACTTTTGAAATCGGAAAATTTGGAACCAGAGAGGTCAAGATTTCTGTTGTCCATAATAAGCTTAAACCCCTTCTTGGGTCTTGTAATGAGAGTAATTTAAAGAATTCTTTTTGAAGAGTCGAGTAACTAAAAAATCTAGCATTTTTTCCAATGGATTGTAAAGCAGCTAGTACTTCGGAATGAACTTCTAGATCGAATTGAGAGATAAATCGTGCTAGGCGAATTATTCGTGTTCCATCTTCTGTAAAGCGTGTTAAAGCATCACCTATTGTTTTAATCTTCCCCTCTTGAAGATCATGAAATCCGTTGAACTTATCAACGAACTTCTGAGTTCTTGGATCATATACAATAGCATTTATGGTAAAGTCCCGTCGAGGTAAATCTTCTTCTAAGGTATTAACAAAAACTATTTCGGGAGGACCAAAAAAAGAAAAAATCTCCTGTCGAAAGGTACTAATATCAAAAGTTGTGTTTTTCCCCAAAATCGCCAAAATTGTCCCAAATTCACCTCCAATAGGCTTAACCTTTATTCCTTTGGCACTAAGAAATTTTAATCCTTCTTCAGGATAAGCATTAGTTATTATATCGAAATCCGTGACAGGAAATCCAAGTAAACAATCACGAACGGCTCCTCCCACAATATACACGTCTTTATCATGTTCCCATAAGACTTCAAACACTTCATGAAGTTCTGAAGGAATTGAATTTCTAAAGATAGGAATAAAATCGTTTAAACTGTTATTTTCTTTAGGTCTTTTTGACATCATAATATCTCAAAAAGTGAAGTTTTATTTTAATCGTTAGAAAATTAGATATCCCGATATATTGGCATTGAAATATAAAGCTGCGGATAAAATTCTGTCAGGGAATTTCTGAATTTCAACCTTTCATTTTTTGCCTCTTCCAATGTTGTATATTTTCCTAATTGCAATAGCTTGCGTCCCTCCAAATATAATCTAAATAGATTGAATTTTGAATCTTTAACGATGATTAGTTGTAAATCTTCTTTAGGTACTATTCCACTTTCTTTAACAAAGGGAGAACGAAATAGAAGCTTATTCCCAATAAGTATATTGTTAAGTGTGCATATCATGACATTTTGCTCATATAACGTATTAATTAAACCATATCCTCCGTAAATCATTCCTATTAAAGCAAGAAAGAAGAGAATTATTTCGAGAATCGACCCATAGAGTATCTTTGAACCTAAGGAATTAATAAAAAGAATTAATACAAAGCTACAAGTTATTAATATCCCTATGAAATATAATATCCTGCGTAGATTATAACTTTTCTTCTGTAAATCGATTACTACTTTTTTTCCATTAATACGATTCAAACGAAAAGTGATAATTTTCACCTATCCAACTAGAAGCAGGTACAAAATATTGCATATAATGCAATTAGGGTTTTTCCATCTTTGATGACACCCTTATTGATATATTCACGAATTTCTTCAAAAGAAAGGATTTCAACCTTTGAAATCTCATCTGAAGAGATGGGATTTCCTGATTGGGGAACAATCCCAGTCCCTTTGTAAATGAATAACACCTCCGACGAATATCCAATAGCAGGAACATATTTTAGAAGGAAATCGAGGTTATTGACCAGATATCCAGTTTCCTCCATGAATTCACGTTGAATACAGTCTATTGGGTTTTCTCCTGGGTCCATTTTTCCAGCTGGGATTTCAAGGGTTTCTTCTTGAATTGAATATCGATATTGTTTTACAAACATTATCCGCCCATCATCCAAGATAGGGACTAATGCAGCTGCATCAGGGTGTTCTACCCGAATTCGTTCTTTCACTCTTCCCGAAGGGAGTTCAACTTCATCGAGATTGACAGAAAAGGAACGTGCAGAGATCATTGCCACCGTTCTCAATTTTTCTTCCTTTACCATTGTTTTTCACTGGAAAAAAATTACTTAATATTTTAAGTTCGTCTATTTTAAATCACTTTAACTATTGTAAGTAAAAAGAATAGATGCAAAATCTAATTTTGCATTATTTCAATATTGTTTCCCTACATAAACATAACATGAGGCTGGTTTTCCACAAATGAGGCATTTTTCACCTTTTTCAGGAATGACACCGTCATCAATCTCCCGCATATCTCTTCCTCTCACTGTTGCTGCTAGTTGATCCTTTATCTCCATTGCACAGTCTTCACCATCGAGATCTATTGAACACCATGGAATTTTGCACATCTTCTTGTCATTGATTCTTTCCACTAGCTCATCCATAGTTTTAGCCTCTACAATGCTCTCATCGAATTTCTTTTGAGCTTTACTGCGAAGATCTTCTGTAAATGACTTTCCAACCTCCGCCATAGTATTAATTAGGTCATCAAAAGGGACAATGACTCTTTCTCTATTATCCCTACGGAAAATCGTAATTTCTTTTTTCTTAAACTCCTTATTACCGATTTCAAACCGTAAAGGCACACCTTTCATTTCCCAGAAATAATATTTGTCTCCAGGCCTACTGTCACTCAAATCTATTGTAACTCGATACCCCTCTTTTCTTAAAACATCCTGTATCTGTAAACAATATTCTTCAAGGTGTTTTATATCTTCTTTTTTAGGAATGGGAATAATAACAATCTGTTTCGGGGCAATTTCAAATGGGAAAATCAGTCCATTATTATCTCCATGCACAGCTATCATCCCACCAAATATTCTCGATATCGCAGGTCCATAGCATGTTTGATAGGCTATTTTTTCCTCACCATTCTGATCTGTATAAGTAATATTAAATGCTTGAGCAAAATTGGAACCCAATAGATGAGTAGATGGCAATTGTAGAAATTTACCATCAGGCATTAGGGTGTCAGCTGCGTAGGTATGAACTGCTCCTGCAAATTTATCCCATTCTGGTCTTTGGAAGTAAATAATTGGGATTCCAAAGATAGCAGTCATTACGTTGTAAGCTATCTGCATATCTTCTCTAGTTTGAGCAATAGCTTCTTCCATAGTCTGAAATACGTTATGAGATTCGATCCACCAAAATTCACGCGACCTTAGGAAGGGTCGTGTAGATTTACCTTCGTATCTAAATACACTACCACTCTGATATATCTTTAGGGGTAAATCTCTCCAACTCCTTATCCATAGGGAATATAATGGATACATCGCAGTTTCAGAGGTGGGTCTTAGTATCAGTTTTTCCTCTAGAGTTTCATTCCCCGCCCTATCAATCCAGAATACTTCAGGATTAAAACCTTCTACATGATCCTTTTCAACTTGGAAATTCGACTCTGGAATCACCATTGGAAATATTACTGGCTCATGGCCAAACTTGTCCAATTCCTTCTCATAAAAGTCGAACATTTTTTTCATAGCTATTGTCGCAGAAGGCCTGCACACAATGAAACCTTTTACGTTATATCTTATGTCTGCGAGCTCAGCTCGCTTTACAATTTCAGTATACCACTCAGAAAAGTTTTCCTCCTTATCTATATTGAAGGTTTCAACTTCTGAAACAGTTGATACGTCATTATTATTCAACAATTCTTTTTTAGACATTGATCATCGACCTGCGCATCTATCATAAGTGAATTGAATTGAAGTATCTCTAGTGCGATACCCAGTACTATTGTATAAAAATTTTAGAAGAGTTTGGTGGATATCTTGATGATAAGAAAAGTTATTGCGTCCTTTTTCAGTTTTAAAGCTAAGGAAGACGATCCATCCTGTTGTAACTCTCCGTATGATCTTTTTAAGTCTGTCTTTTAAGCTTCTCAGTATGTAATTCAATATTTGACACATCCCTTTTAAGCGTGAAAATAATTAATAATTAATCAACTACAACTCTTTATCAGATTTTCAATGCCCCTTCATAAAGCACTTTCAGGTGTCCGAATTCTAGACTTAACTAGAAACCTTCCTGGGCCTTTAGCATCTCAGATCTTGGGTGATCTTGGTGCGGATGTTATTAAAATTGAGTCCCCCCAAGGTGACAATGTACGGCACTATCCACCATTTATTGAAACAGAATCTGTCATTTTTCTGTTACTCAACAGGAATAAACGCTCTTTTGCTGTAAACTTAAAAACAGAGGAAGGATTGAAACTTTTTTATGAAATAGTAAAAAGAAGCGATGTGATCCTAGAAGGTTTTCGTCCTGGAACTACAAAACGATTGAAAATCGATTTTGAGACATTAAAAGCATTGAAAAACGATATAATATATTGTTCACTGATTGGATATGACTTAGACGACTCTAGATCTGGACATGATTTGAACTACGTAGGAGAATCAGGAATTCTTAGCATAAATGGACCAAAAGAAACACCAACTCCAATTGGAGTTCCCGTTGCTGATATTGGTGGAGGAAGCTTGCCAACAGTCATATCTATTTTAGCAGCACTGGTAAATCGTAAAGCAGAACCCCAATATCTTTGTGTAAAAATGACAGAACAGATAATACCATGGTTAACGGTTGTGGCTTCTTCATATTTAGCAGGCCTTGGAGAACCTCAAAGAGAAGATCATACTCTCTCTGGGTACAATCCTTTTTATCGATTATATAGAACAAAGGATCAAGATGAACGCTACGTGTCTTTCGCACCATTAGAAACAAAATTCTGGAATAATTTTTGTAAGGCAATAGAAAGGGAAGATCTCATTGGAAAACAATTCGATTTTGATCTTTGTGAAGAGGAACTACCAAAAATATTTGCTCAAAAGACCCAATCTGATTGGACTAAATGGTTTTCCGACAACGACGTCCCAGGGGCACCTGTTTTATCAGTAGGAGAAGCTCTAAGTGTTAAATCACGATTACAAAGAATCAAGCATATTAAGGCTGGGGAAGTGGATTTAATTGCTTCACCTTTTCATGAACGTGATGAAGAAATTCAAATCCTACCTCCCCCTTTATTAGGCCAACATACAAAAGAAATTCTCGAAGAGATTGGCTATTCAGCGGATCTCAAGGCTTTAATGGAAAATAAAATTGTATTTACCCCAGAAAAAATGTGAATTATTTCAAATCAATTCCAGTAGTGAATTCCCCTTCTTGCGATATGTAAGCATAAGCCATTCGGGTCGTGGAGAAGTAATATCCAATTCTTCCCTGCTTATCGATTATAATAATTCCACCATAACCTTTAATACCAGAAATTTTCTCAATAACAACCTTCGCAGCTTCTTTTGGGGTACGACCTTTCTCAACAAGATCAGTAGCAAGTTTTGCTGCATTTAACTTCATAAACGATTCACCATGGCCTGTAGATGAAACTGCTGCAATTTCACAAGCGTAGCCACCACTTCCAATAATCGGACTATCTCCCAGTCGACCTACCATTTTATAAGGAGATCCTCCTGTCGAAGTAGCTGAAGCTAAGTGTCCTCGTGCGTCTAATGCAACCGCCCCAACTGTACCCTTTGCATTTGGTGAAAAAATATCCTCACCAGCCTTTCCCTTCTTCCAGCGCTCTCGTTCTCGGGGTATGATCAAATCTTTCGGATCACAATCCAAGTTTAATCTTTGGGCAAATTTATCAGCTCCCTTACCAACTAGCATCATTGGTGAATTTTCTTCTTCTAATAACCTTCGAGCAAGTATAATTGGATTACGACAGTTTGTGACAGCCCCGATAGCGCCTGCATTCAGTGTTCTTCCATCCATTATTAAAGCATCTAGCTCAACATACCCCTCCTCGTTTAAAAATGAGCCTATGCCCGCATCAAAGATAGTATCATCTTCCATACAAACTACAGCTTTCTCAACTGCCTCAAGGGCACTTCCGTTATTAATAAGGATTTTATAGGCAGTCTCAACAGCTCTAGTAACCCCACTTAAGTGTCCATCTCTCAAGCTGTCAGGTATATTCCACGCCCCTCCATGAACGACTATAGCTGGTTTTATTGACTGATCTGAAGAATTATTGAAGGTCATATTTCCTCTAAGGAAATTAAAGACTAAACATTATAGAAATTATTGTTAAACCAAGTCTTTGAATATTAAAGGATTTCGGCTAAGAAAACATTTTGTTGCTTTCTGAACTGAGTAAGCTGATAAATAATAAGAAGAAGGAAAAATCCAACTTCAAATCCACTTAAAACAAGAAATAGAATTGGGTCAGAAGAGACACTCCTTGGAGGACGGGGAAATTCTTCTACTGAGGGTAAAGTAGCTAAGTAAAGCAGAGCTTGCAAAAAAATGTGTAAGAAAATAAGAAGAACAAAACCCAATTGTCCTTTTGGTGCTGTTTTTCGTGTCCATGAAATTTGATCTCTGAAACTGATATTGGGATTTGATCCTCGGAGAATTAGAAATGCCCAAATCCTCTGAAAAATCAATGTTGCGAGTATAAGTATTGATACAATAAGTATGAAGTTTGAAATAAGAGTTGCTACTAGAGCAAATTCAGATTCTATGCCTACTCCATATAGGGGAAAGAAAATAAGTAGTATCGTAGTTAAACTAAATAGTATTATGATTAGAAAATAACAAACAATAGTACAAATCAATCCTAAGATTAAACTTGCAATTATATTTTTTATCAGATCAGCGGGCAATTTTTCGTGGTATAAATAATATGAAATTGGACCTAAAGCTGCAAGACCTGCAAGAAATAATACTGGATTTATTAGAAGGAAATAATCAGGAGAATAATAAGGGCCCAATCCATTAAGCAATTGACGCCAAATTATGTCAGAAGGTATCAGACCTCGAATTAACATATTTGCATCTAATATATAATTTATAGTTATGATACTTAACAAGATTAAGAATGTTGTTTGAATTTGGAGCTTTTTTTCTCTTATAAAATCTACTAAGGATGGTTGATCCTTTATTAAAGCAGTATTAAGAGATGAATATTCCTGTTCCCGAAAATCAGGATGTATAAAAGGTTTTATCGGCTTTTGAATGTACATTTTTGTCATTGGTCTTCCAGAAATCGTAGCAATGATATTCTTCTGACTCGATCTATAAGAGGGAAGGATTGTACTAGCAATAGTAACCGTAAATGAAAAGATTACCCACATTAACACTCGATCGAGAGGAAACTCTATTAGAACTGGAATACTTTGCGAAATATACCAAGCAAGAAGAATAGAACCTATAAATCCGTCGATCAATCCAATTATGATCGCAGAAAGGCCTAATGCGGTGGATTCAGACATAAAGATAGCGAAAATTGACCTTTTATGTAATCCTAAACTACGCATTATTCCCATTTCGTGCTCCATCCGCAAGGTAGAAATTAAGATACAAACAAATTGTGCCATCGCTGCAAGAATTAATGATTCGATAAAGAGTACCTGAAAAATTGCAGTCTGGAAGATAAGACTTTCTTCTATTAATTCCTTATAGAATGTAATTGCTATTACTTCTTTTAATTCTGGGAATGCTAATTCTAAGGCCACTTGAGTACTTTCAGCATTTCCGCGAACATCACACACAAACCATTTTACAAGCTCACTATCAAAAAATTCTTGAAAACGTTCAGATGAGATGTAAAAATACTCACCATTGTTTAAAAAAACATTTCCTTTAATAATAACACTCAATAAAACATTAACTGTCTCGTTCTTAGATGTTTTGAGAGTCACATTAGATCCTAGAGGAATTTGGGGATAAAGACGTTGATACAAGCGATGTGAAATCAACCCATGCGTTATATTCCTAGTTATAGGTTCTCCAGATGATATGTTAATCGTTGTTTGCGTGGTTTTATTCAGTAAGGCATATGTAGGTTCTTCATATTGAGAAACTACGACATGTTCGGCAAAAAATCTGTATTTAAGTGGATCAACTCCAAAAATATACCCATCTGTTCCTTCAATCTCTGTACGAGCTTCCTGGATAAATGAGGATTGTGAAATATCAAATCGAGAATCCAATTGATCTGTGAAATTAGTTGATAATGGATTATTATCTCTGACTTCAGCGATTAGGTCAATATTGCCCCATTGACTTTCAAAATAGCCAGGAACGCTAGCGATAACAGCTGCAGACGTTAATCCTGTCACAATAATGAAAGCCAGGGCTAATGCTGTAGTTAAAATCGTGAAAAGCGATTTTTGAAACTCTCGGGCGATATTCCGCATCGAGATTATTCGTGTAATTTTCCCAAAGTAGAATAACACCTTCATTCCAATTTTAGGTAAAAACACAAGAAGCCCTAATTCGAGTAACACTGTCCCTACGAATATTAATACGATGACGAAAAAATGGACAGAAAGAACAGAAAAATCAAGAAAACGAGTTGGACCAACAAAGAATTGTAATAAAAATCCTGTAATCGATAGAAGAATCCCAGATCCAACGCTGTACTTCCAATTGGTAAGAATATCAGAAGATTTTGCAGTTCGCATCCGCGAATGAATATTCTGGACTACAGGAGTATTTAATGCTAAGAAGATGGGATAAAGCCCAGAAATTAGAGATACCATGATTCCAGATAAGAAAGCTGCTGTTAGTGATAGAGGATGAATTGATAATGCCTCGATTTCTATACCTGTGTAAAAGGAGTCGATTAATCCAACTAAAATTGTTGATAATCCAATGCCAGCAAAAATCCCAAGAATACTCCCTAAGACGGCATAAAGAAGGATTTCTAGTGTAATTAGCACAATAAGTTGACCAGAATTAACCCCTACAGCACGAATTATTCCAAACTCTTTAGATCGATCTTTAATAGCAATAGCAAGAACATTTGTTATGAATAAGAATTCTACTAAGAAGGAAGCCAATATTACTAGATTCATTGCCGTTTGATAAGCCAGTATTCCAGTAGCTTCAATTTCGGAAATTGTTTTCTCAACAATCACAATATTCTCTAGGCCTACCTCATCTTTGATGTTTTCACTTGTTTTCTTGATTCTTACCAAATTATCAACAGCAACATCAATTTCACTAGTCAGAATTAACTGTCTTTGGTTTTCTGGTATAATATTATATAGAATTTCGATATCCACCAAAATAAAATAATGCAACAACTTATTTCCAATATATGGTTCATCAGTTATTACCCCTCCTACAGTTACTTCAGTAACATTTAAATTAGGATAGCTAGACGAGATCGGAATCGGATTTCCAATCTCAGCATTTACAGCATTCTGAATACCCTCTGAAATCATTACAGTATACCCAGAAACTTCGAGATCTCCTTCAATAACCTCTAGATGATTGAAATCGGGATGAGACCCTTGATCAATCCCATATACTAGTACTTTATCACTGGTATCTACATCAAGAAACCTATTCGCTTCGATATAATAAACTGGACTCGCTTTCGAGACGCCAGGTACGTTTTGAACTGTTTCAGCTAAAGTTTGAAGCTCCTTTAGCGCAGGCACATCTCTAGGAACTACAGTGATATCTGTAAAATTCTGATTTCGATGATCAAAGATAAAATCGTCATAGAGAGTGTCAACACTAATTACTATCCCTGTTTCAAGTGCAACAGTGATTAAAATACCAAAAATAAGAAGAAGAGTACGATATTTGGATCGTGTGGCGTTCCTTAAAGCCAACCCGAACATCAATCTTGTTTGTGTCTTACTAGTGCGAATCATTCTCATAAGGCTTCTTTTCAAGGACGTTTGCCTTACTTTATGGCTTTTAATATGAATAAAGTTTTGAGCATGTGACTTTTGAGCTGATATGATGATTCTTACCCTTCGAGTGTGGATCAGTTCCGATATTTTATTTTTTAGGGCCAAAAACGTTTTTTTAACTTGTCTATTCCGAACAGCGTTTATGAGAGGCCCTAGCATGGTATAAAACTCACACCCTAGTGGAGTCTTTCGCTGAAATTAATCCTTATGTTTTAAAATTGTACTATTGATGCATCTAAGACGAATAAATCTCCATAAACTTGATGGTTTTTAAATTAAGAGATTAACTTTTTCAACCACAGCGCTTTATCAACAACCTTTTATGGTAAAAATAGGTGGAAAATGTTCTTCTTACTTATTCTTTTTGAAATTATTTTGATCTCACCCTAAAAAAGGCTTATCTATTCGTACTAATCACCTAGTATTGGAGGAAAACAATTGACTTTTCCAAATTCAAACACACCGCTGAGAATGGAAAAAATAATGATCTCACCTAAGAGGTTTATTTATGTTAAACTCTGGGGCCCCTCTCATCATACTCAATGGGGAATGACCCGTTCATCTATAGAGTTACAGGAAGCGAGGATTACAGAAGACAAACAAGCTTCTTATAAAAAGCCCATCCGACTCCCTTGTGAGGGATCAGCGGCTCTAATTGCGGATTTGATTTCAAATTTCATCATTGAGGGTAGACAATTAAATAATCAGTTTAAGAATCAACAGAATCAAACAAATAGTTTAGCTAATACAGATTCATCAGAGAAAGGTACCTGCTCTGGTATAGAACTTGAAGACTTACTTCTTGATGAATTTAAACACCAAAAATTATCTAAAACTAGAATCTTAGCGCAGCTAGCTGATAAAGGATTCGACATTGATAATAATTCTTTACTACAGGCCTTAGAATCATTAAAAAACCAAGAAAAGATTACGAAAGAGTCAGCTGTCCATCAATCTTCAGGGACCAATTATAATCTCTGGGGATTCCCATGATAGTTTGAGGATTGATTTTTGCAACGAGCAGGTTTCGCAGAATTACCTTTGCATACTGGCAAAACTCCGCGCTGGTTATTTCATCGAATGAGAAAGCTGACGAAAGAGATATGTCGAATTATTGTTGACGAATATGGATCACATGAGTTACTCAAGCGTCTCAGTAACCCGTTTTTCTTTCAAGCATTGGCATGTGTTATAGGTTTTGATTGGCATTCTTCAGGAACGACCACTACAACGTGTGGAGCTCTAAAAACAGCACTAAACTCAATGACTGATACTTCAAGTCAGATTTTTGTTGCAGGAGGGAAAGGAATTATATCAAAAAAAACTCCTTCTGAATTATTATCAATAAATACCCATTTAGAGTCGGATTTTTCTGAACAGGAGATTTTTAACTTCATTCGCGCCAGTAGATTATCAGCAAAGGTTGATAATGCTGTAATTCAAGACACATTTCACCTCTATCATCACTGTTTTCTAATAGATTCTCTTGGGAATTATACAATAATTCAACAAGGAATGAATGAGAAGTGGGCTAGGCGCTATCATTGGACTTCTGAACAAAGCAGAGTGAGGAAGAAAAGGGGCTCTTTTAGCGAACAACCACGAGATTTAATTGCTTGTGATCAAGTCATTGACAAAACTCTTGACCTCACAGCAGAACAAAGTGAACAAACACGCCATTGCATTTTAGATTTAATTAATGATAATCCTGTTCATTTGAGGAAATATATCCTGAAGAAAAAGCGTGGAATTCTATCCTTGGATTTATTTCTGGATTCAAAAACGGATATTACCAATAGAAAACGATCTTCTCGCTTACCAATGCCTGCACGACATCACATACTCCCAATAGATTTAGGAGATTCAGAATTTCAAGTATTATTGTCTGCGTATGAACGACAACCAAGTCAGTTCGATGAATTAATAGAAATTCAAGGTATGGGACCCAAAAAGGTACGGGCACTCTCGCTTGTCTCTGAATTAATTTTTGGTACTAATGTAAGCTGGAAAGATCCTGTAAAGTACTCTTTTGCTCATGGAGGAAAAGATGGAATTCCATTTCCTGTGGATCGTAATGTATATGATTCAACCATTAACACACTAAGATCAGCAATAGATAATTCACGAATAGCTAATAAAAGCCAAATAAACGCATTGAAAAAGTTATCTAATTTTTCAACAAGAATTAATCAAAAGTGCTAATGAATAAAAGAAGAAAATCTATAAAATAAGATTTCTATTATGTAGGTATCCTAGCACTATAAAAATAAGGAATATTCTTCTTACGTAAGCTGTATTTGACTACTCGAATGAGGTGTGCTAAAGATTGGACGAAGATACACGGAATGAACTGAGAACAATTTTAACAAATTTGTTCCAACAGAATTCACAAGTCCAATTAATTTCTTTAATTACTCCTGAGGGGCTCCCAATTCTAACATTCAATCGCCATTCAGAGAATGGAGTCTCTGAGCTTACAGATGCAGGTATTTTAAACAGATATGCAGCTCTTGCAGGAGCAAGCGCATCTTTAGGGGATCGGACACTCTCTACATTCTCACCAGAGAAAGTTCGTCTAATACACGTTCAAGGAAATGCCCGAGACATTGCAATCGCAATATCACCTCACTTAATATCTTTAGTTGTAACAAACCCCTCTGGAAGTCCAAACCTCATTGCTGAAAAACTTAACACGGAGCTCAAAGTGAAGTTATAATTACTGGACATGAATTATTAATGGATTCAATTGCATGGTTTGATATTGTGAAAGAAGCTCTGACTCTAGCTGAGTCTGAGCTTGATACTTCTCAGCTTGATTCTATAGTGTTGGTTCAACTAGATACTGAAATTCAAACTTTTTCAACTACAGAACAAGACGTAAATGTAAAAAATTCTACTTTATTTGGACAAACATGGCATTATCTTATCAACATTGTAAATGAAGAGTTACAATTAAATTCGTGGAATTCTCTTATAATTAAAAGCCGAAATAAAGCAATAACAATGTACTCGCTTGGTCACAAAGTGGTTCTTGTTGTTATTTCCGATGCTGCGATTGATACATTAGATATCATCAAAGTAATTCTAAAATTTATTTTCCAGATTGGGTATCAAGACAAATATGAGACTGTTGGTCTTGTTTCAACAGATGGTTTCCCAGTTTGGGTAACTTCGATTCAAGAAATGGACGACTTCCTTTTCGCGATATCTATAACATCTCTCCTCTCCCTTGTAGAAAGGATTGATATGGAAGTATCTGCAGGTGGGGTAGAGGCGTGTGTTCTTCAAGGAACTGAAAATTTACTATTAAATGTCGTTTTTAATCCCTCACAAGACCTGGTTCTTGCAGTTACACAAAAAGGTACAGAGCTTACAGAGGTATATTTAGATGCAGAATTAAACTCTCTCTATCAGAAGACCACCGATCCAGTGTTATTCAGTGCTATTGTTCCAGAAATAACGGATGAAGAACGAGAACGAATGTTAGAAGAAATACGCCAAGCCTTTGAAGGTGAAACAACAGAAGAGGAAATAGAAACCCTTAGTGCATTTGATATTGAAATGCTTGACTCTCTTGAGAATGAAATCAAAAGAGTTGCCAAGAAATACGGAGCTAAAGAAATTTCTATAGGTTATTTACGAAAAAGGATGAAATTACCAGCAGAAGTTCTATCTATGGCTTTGCAATATCTTATTGGTGAGGGAAAAATTGAAGGACGAATTGGTACAGAAAAAAAGACGGGGAGTGAAATTTTAGTTATAGATATAGTTTCAGATATAAGTGAGGATGAACAAAATACACTGGATGTAGTCAAGGTACAGATAAACGAAATTTTTGCTCCTTTAGAGAATTATCTTACCCAATTCCCAGAAATCCAACTACAAGAGTCACCTATTCAAGAAGAATTATCAACAGAAACCCTTGGTGAATTCCAAATTTTACTAACCCTCTCAGACACAGATCCTTTATTTCTATTAACTAATGATTTACGGATTGCTGGAACGCAACTAGATGGATCAGTTAAATCATTATCTCTAGTAAATAAACAACTTTCAGAAGAGCAAGAGGATGTTCTTAGAACTGAACTTGAACGTCGAGCAGCAAACTTTGAGGAGAGAATAACTGAACAAAGATTAACGATCATTAGTAAAGCAAAAAGATTTCACGAGGATCTTCTCAATTCTTATAGACTTATTTTCAGATTACTTCCTCCTCCAAACAGCTTTAGAAGATCTAGAAGGAAAAATATAGCTAATATCACTTTTACTTGCCCTGGTCTTGATTGTGAGGTTCTCGTTCGGATAAGGGATAATATTTCTACATGGGTAAAATTATTTGTTTTTGCGAATCATTTGAGAATTCAAGAGGATTATTTTACGGACCAATCCCCTACAAACACTATTGAGTTGGGATCATCTCTTGAAAATCGTTTTAGCAGACTTTCTGCTTTGATAGATGAAACTAAGATGACAATAGACTCGAATTTTGAAGCTTATTCGTTTATTGAAAATTTAGATGAGCTTTTAATAACTAATACCCAGAAAGATGATGCCATTAATACCCTTAGAAGAGTTAAAGTAGGAAAAAGCCTTGATGAAAAGGATTTTTACTCTCTTTTTGCTCAATGCAACTCCTGTAATAAATGGTATTGTAATGAACATATGTCTACAACAAATAAATGCCAATATTGTTAGGGGTAAAATAGAGGCCTAGTGGCATGAAATTAGTAGCAGGTATAGATATAGGTTCATTGACCGCGAAAATTATCATCTTAGCGATCTCTAATGGGGATGGTACCAATATCCAACAGAAATTTTCATTTATAAGACGTGTAGGATACAATCCTGCAGGTGTAGCAAAAGAACTAGTAATTAAGGCAATTGAAGCTATTGACGTTGAAAATATTGATTATATTGTATCTACTGGATATGGTAGAAAATTAGCACAAGCAAATGAAAATATTACAGAGATCACCTGTCATGCTAAGGGAGCTTTCTATGTTAATTCCAAGATTCGCACTATAGTTGATATTGGGGGACAAGATTCGAAAGTTATACAAATTAATGACCAAGGTCAAGTTCAAGATTTTGAAATGAATGATAAATGTAGTGCGGGAACAGGGCGGTTTTTAGAAGTCATGGCTGATGCGCTTGAGGTTGACATAGCCGATTTTGGTACTCAAGCTCTCGTTTCAACAAACCCTGCATCTATTTCAAGTACCTGTACCGTTTTCGCTGAATCAGAAGTTATTTCTAGGTTAAACCAAGGAGCTGATCGATTAGATATCATTGCAGGTATCCATAAGACCATCGCGACTAAAATTGCAGCTCTAACTGCTCGAGTTGGAATTAATGAAGTGGTTGCTTTGACAGGTGGGGTGGCTTTAAATCCTGGGGTGAAAAAAATGCTAGAGAAACAGCTAAGTGTGATAATTGAAGTCCCAGATCACCCACAGATGATAGGGGCATTAGGAGCGGCCTTAATAGCTGTTGAACATCTAGGATAAACAGAGGAGTCCATAATGGCTAGTATATTCAAAAATCTGACTGTATCAGATGTGAAAGAGACTCTTTCATCAATTCGACCCTTTGTAATAACAACGCCACTTATAAGATCGTACCAACTCGAGAAATTAATAGGAAAAGAAATTTACCTGAAACTAGAGTTTCTTAAGCCAAAACGATCTTTCAAAGTCCGAGGGGCGTGTGCGAAAGCTTTATCATTAGAAAAAGAAGTTTTATCCAAAGGTTTGGTAACAGCATCTGGTGGTAATCATGGCCTTGGTGTGTGTTATGCAGGGAGAGAACTTGATGCACCAGTGGTCGTTTTTCTTCCCCAAAACGCTTCTAATGAAAAGATACAGAAAATCAAAGAATGGGGAGGAAAAACCAACATATATGGAGAAGTTTGGGATGAAGCAAACGCGAAAGCTCAAGAGTATGCTCAGAAGGAAAACCTAACTTACGTTCACCCCTTTGATGATCTTACAGTTGTAAAAGGTCAAGGAACTATATCCTTAGAACTGTTAGATCAAAATCCATATCTAGACGCCATTATTGCATCTGTTGGAGGTGGAGGATTAATTAGTGGAATAGGAGTGGTTGCTAGTCAGATGAAACCAGAAATTAAAATATTTGGTGTGGAGACAGTGGGATGTGATGCTGTAACACAAAGCTTTAGAGCAGGTTATCCCGTTACTTTGCCAGCAATCACTAGCATTGCAGATACACTTGGAGCAAAAAGAACTACTGAAGCCACTCTCGCCAGAATCAAAGCAGTTGTAAACGATATGCAGACTGTTACTGATGAGGAAACATTAGATGCGTTACAGTTACTCCTAGAGAAAGAGAAAATTCTAGTAGAACCAGCTACTTCTTGTTCTATTGCTGCACTTTTGCATCATAAGTTTGATTTATCAGATATAGAGAAAATATGTATAATCCTTTGTGGTGCAAACGTTTCACTTAGACAATTGAGAGAGTGGAAAGTAATTTAGTTAACAAGCTAGAAAAACGACATTCTTGGAAGTTTATACTAAATTAATAGATGGAAGAATGCAAATTGAATGCGTTAGAACTATTAAAATCCCGTAGAAGTATTCGTAAATATAAATCACAACCTGTGGAACCTGAGAAAATTGAACAGTGCTTGGAAGCAGCACGATGGGCGCCTTCTGCGTCAAATAAGCAACCATGGGAGTTTTTGATCGTAACAGATGCAGAAAAGAGGAAGAAATTAGCTGAAATCCATCCTTATGGAAAATTTGCTTCAGAAAGTCCAGTAGTATTCATTCCTCTGACCAATCCCGAGATTCATCCCAAATATCATCATGCGGACACTGCATTAGCGACATTACATTTTATGATTGAAGCTCATTCTTTAAATCTAGGCACTTGCTGGGCTGGAGTAATCAATTCAGATATAGAACCGAAGGTCAAAGAACTCCTCAAGATTCCAGACCATTTAAAAGTTCTTGCATTAGTAGCAGTTGGTTACGCTAATGAAACCCCCACTTCTAAACGTAAACCCCTTGAGAGTCTAGTCTATAACGAATCATATGGTTTAAAATGAAAGGAAACAGATGGATTTCGTGAGCCCCTGATGTTCGAAAGGCATATGTCTGATTCATGATGACTGAAAGTTCCGAACAATGGGGTTCACTAATGTTTTCTAAATCTTCTAATATAATATGATTACAATTCTCCACTGTGGCTAATCCTCAACAGACTTTACCTTAGTGAAAGTTGTAAAGCAAGATTTTCTTGAGAAAAAGTTCCGAAGGCAACTAAATCAGCCTGACCTCTTTTTATTGCTTCTTCTGCAGACTCAACATCGAAATCACCACTACAAACAATAGGGATATGAGGAAGATCATCCTTTATTTTTCGAATAAATCTAGCAAGATCCGCTTCTTCTCCATTTTCTAGTTCACTAAATACATAATCAATGCAAAATAACTCAATCCCTGCTTGTTCGATATATTTAACCACAATTGATAACTCTTCATCCGACAGACCGCGAAGAGGGGCTGCTAGATAATATGCAAGCATAATTTTTGGAGGAAGATTAGCACGAATAGCTCTAGCGACTTCTAGGGGGAATTGGATTCTGTTCGTAAATGAACCGCCATACTCATCATTACGTTGATTATATTCAGGTGAGAGAAATTGGCCAAGTAAGTCTGGTCTTTTATGGGTCACACTTGATATTTCAATAACATCAAAACCTGCTCGTGCAGCCCGAATTGCTGCTTCCGCAAATTCATTACGAAGTTGTGAGATCTCTTCCAATGTCAAGGAACGAGGCGGATCACGATCAGATATTGGAATTGCTGATGGTGCGATAGGTTGAACACCACAAATTGATTTTTTAGTTGCTCCTCCAGCATGGGTCAAGCGAATACCGATTAAAGACCCATATTCGTGGACTTTCTTGATTACTTCCTCTAATCGAGAAATAACATAATCATCATGAATTCCGATTTGATGAGGATTGCTTTTACCAGAAAGGGAAATGTATGCTGGCTCTAGATAAACAAGCCCAGCACCATCTTCAGCAGCTTTAGCATAGTAGGATATTGCTTTGTATGTAATCTGACCATTAACAACCTCACCTGCTTTTATTCCGCTAACTGAAGAAGAAGGCATTACTACTCGATTACGAGCTTTTAATTTCCCTAATTGATAAGTACGAGTCAGTATTGATTCCTTAGGAACTCTATTCCTGATTATCAGAATCATTAGAGTAGCAATGGTGTACAGAGAAGCTGTAAACAAGAAAACATATACAAAACCAAAATTATCAATAATGAAACCCCCAATTGATGCGGAAAGAGACCAAAACATTCCCCATGCTAAAGTTTCGAGTGAATTCCATTTAGCTCGTGAATTAGAAGGAACCGTATCCATAACAATAGATCGACTTACAGGTCCAGCTGCATTCATCAAAGCATTACGACTAATATAGAAAAAGATCAGAAAGAAAACTGATATTGAATATGCAATGTCCTGATTTTGGTATAGTACAAGATTAATCATTAGTCCTAACAAACATATAATCGCGAGTCCTTGAGTAAGAAACATCGATCCAATTCGACCAAATAATCTAATTATTCTTTGAGCTACCAAAGCCGCTAAACCTGTTATCACACTTGTAATTCCAAAGATAACATAGGTGAGAAAAGGTGGTAATCCATAACCGATATCTCCCCGAGCAAAGAGTATGGGGAAAAAAGCAACAGTAGCCCCAGCCCCGAATCCAATTATAATCCCACTGATAACAAGAATACTGGGTGTTATCACATCATAAGTGAATGAATGACCAAAAAGTGTCACAACAGGATCCCCCTTTATTATTTGAACATCTTGTTTCGGTAGAGTTGTTGAAGAAAGTGATTCTTGTATTTTTACTCTAGGCACGAGGGCTTTTTCATCAGAAGCAAAGATAACGGCTAGATAGGCAACGATTGCTATAATTGCTGCGGTAATAATAAGATTTTGAAGTAGTGTAAGATCCCAAGTATCTCCAAAAATCAGTGTAAATCCAGCTGCGATAAATGGACCAACAGCAGATGCTATAAGATTGGCAAAAAACATTTTAGCAAAGACTTTACTTCTGAGCCCGGGTTCAATAGAATCTGCAATTAGAGCTTGAGCTGCTGGACCTGATAACCCCCAACCTATTCCTCCAAGCACTTCACTGAAAATGAGTATAATTAAAGCAACATTGGGAGTCCCTGTCAAGAATGTGGCGTAAATAAGTGCCAACTGTGCGGAAAGTCCAAAAATCACAGAGATTCGGATTAGAAGATCCCGACGATATTTATCAGCAAAAATACCTGATGGAATGACAAAAATAGTAGAGCCCACTCCTTGTATCGTAAAAAGATTGCCTAAAATTAAATTGGTTTGTCCCAATCCTTGAGGTGGGTTGTTTGTAACAAAAATTGAAAAAGCAACCTGAATAATTCCCATTCCAAAGGCAGAACAAACTGTTTGGACATAAGCTAATCTAATATTCCAATTCATCTTCCTTTTCACATCATTTAATGAACAATCCACTTAGAGGATAAGAAAATTTCCAAGATAATCTTCAATCTCTTCAGTACAACAGTTAAATTACTCACTAATAATTTTCACCCACCGATTCTGAAATTGAATAGTAAGCTTTCCTATTGATTTTGAAATCAAAACTCAAAAATATGGTGAATTTGTACATGACTAAGGCAATTGTTGAGACTAAATTTGGAAATATCGCAATAGAATTTTTCGATGAGGTTACTAACACCGTTAAGAACTTTGTATCATTAGTAGAATCAGGATTTTATGATGGATTGACATTTCATCGTTGTATCCCTGATTTTGTCGTTCAAGGAGGATGCCCTCATGGCACTGGTACAGGTGATCCTGGATATTCTATTCCTTGTGAAACTGAAAAGAATACCGAAGATAAACACAAACACCATCGCGGAGCCCTCTCAATGGCCCATGCAGGTAAAGATACAGGAGGATCCCAATTCTTCCTAGTAAGAGCCCCTCAACCGCATCTTGATGGAAAACATACAGTTTTTGGAAAGATCACAGAAGGATTAGAAATTATTGACAAGCTAAGCAATGGAGATAAGATGAATCGGGTGAGAATCATCGAAAAGAGTCAAATAATTGAGAATCATAGATTAATAAAGATTGAGTGAAAATACAAAATACTATTATATGTAAAAATGCCTATGATCCTCCGTTTAAGAGAGTTCCTGCAATTTCTCATTTACTCTTAAAAGAGGTCTTTACAATTCCTGTCTGTAAGAAGTGTCACAACTATGTGATGAAATTAGATGAAGACAACCCCTGTCCTCATTGTGGGAACATGGAAACTTTAACAGATAGGACTAATGAAGAATACAAACCAGTTATTCCAAAGGATCTTCAATTTGACTTCAAAAAGGGAGCTGGAGCCAAAGACAATATCTTCATCGCACCTACTCCACAAGAACTATATGGGGAAGGTAAAGTTTCTACAAATGGTGATCTATCCAAACCTCCTCAATCCAGTTTACCTGAAGGCCAACTTGCACCTCCTGTACAGGCCAACAGCCAGCTAGAGAGCTCACCAACACGAATTTCTCAAGATATCCCCTTAGATCCCATTTTTCCAACCTTAGAAAATGTTTCTTTAGATCCAGCGTCCCAAAAGGTCTATTTTCAGCTAAGTATTGAATTTCAGATCATTTTGAACAGAGCCTCAAATTATCGGCAAGGTTTATTCCGATGGAACTTACTATTACCTGACAGGTTACAAGAATACGGACTGACAGAAGAAGCCTGGCGAAAAATTGCAACGAAGGGAGATGCTGATGAGAGAATTCAGGAACAGTTAAACAGGATGCTTATGTCAATTTTTGGATGACGAAGATTTTATTATTCTTGGATTGTTGTGATATCAATACCCTTTGTTTCGGGGATGAGTCTAGGAACGACTAACATGGCAAGGTAGGCAAATGTACACGCAAGCATTGCGACAGCTAAAGCTTGTGCATGTCCTAAAGGATTATCCAGAATTGGAACTGGAGGCTCAAGAGTTTCTGCAACTATTCCAACAAAAAAGGCTCCCCAAGCTAGACCACGGGCCACTGAGAATATTATTGAAGTTGCTGTTGCCCGAAATCTAGTGGGAAAGACTTCACTAGACCAAACTCCGAAAACTCCATGCATTCCAAATGAAACTGTTAAGACGAGGCAACCAATTATAATTAATGGAGTAAAAACCATTATAAAATTGCTTACGAAGAAAATTGAAGCACCAATGAGTCCAATTATAGAACAACCGATAAATGCATTTCTCCTTCCAATACGGTCACTTAGCCATCCTGTAGTGAATAAAGCAAATGCAGCAATAACCATTACACCTAGCATCACGACCATGGCAAGTGTTCCCGCAGAGTCAACATCACCACCAACATTTTGTAGTTCGTAAGTGAATAAGTATTCAAAATAAGTTGGTGCCCAATCTGCAAGAGTATGATAGGCGAATTCAGAAAGCCAGAATAACAGTGTTAATAATAAGGTGAATTTAAGCCATTTCCCTTTTAATATGTCAAATACCCTAACTTTTTCTGGTTTTGCTTTTTCATCAACTTGTGTTGATTTCTTGTAATCGGACCAGACTTGTGATTCATCCAAGGAAAATTCTAAATAAATTAAGAAGGGGATAGGGAATAGAGCAGAGAGAAAGCAAATTCGCCACCCTTCAAGAACTAATGGCCCTAAGCTAATTGGATCAATATTCCCAAAAATCAGAGTGACTATAACAGCTCCAATATAACCAACTACAAATGTAGCGTGAACCAATCCTCCAGCTGCTCCTCGTTTTTCAGAGGAAAAGGTTTCCGATAACAAAGAAAATGATATACCCCATGACACACCGAGTCCAGAGAGTAGTCTCAATAAAGCGAAGATTTCAAAGGTAGGTGCGATTGCAGAAAGCGAAGTAAAAATTGAGTCCCATAATACAGAAAGTAAGAGGATGTTTTTCCGACCAAAGCGATCAGCAAGCTCACCAAAGATCATAGCTCCTGGTACTGTCATAACATATTGAGCAGAAAAGACAAATCCTATTGCTATTTTGTCCACACCATACGCAACGCTGATAGTTGTTGCAAGAAGACTCACTAGCACCAATGCGAACCCATCGTGGGCCCAACCAATTATACCTGCGATTAGAACGGGAATTTTACTTGTCTTTTCAGTATCAGCCATATAAAATCACTTTGATACAACAATAAGGATGTTCAAGAAGAGTAGTCAGTAACCCAAGTAGAAAGTTAAAAAAGGTTTTGTAGATCTAATTTAAGAGATTTTTAGTGCTAATTTCAAGTTGTCCTTCATTTAAAGCAATTTCAAACCTTTATTAGTTTTTTAACTCGTCCTAGGCAGGAAACCTATTTCTTTGATATAATAACAGAAACTTGTTAAGGACAATAAGCTATACGTTCTTAACAAGTGTAATGCGATGTTTAATAATTCATCTGCATTCATATAATTCCAATTTTGGTTCTTCTTTTGTTTAACGCTTTTTCTACTCCTTTTCATAAAAGGGGAAGTCATTGGAGTTCAAAATCCTCCCCCCAAGGCAATGTACGTCAGTTATAACCAACCCTTCTTCCAGAAATAGCTTAACATGATTATGGCAACCAATAACATCAAAGAAAGAGCTATAGGGTACCCAACAGGCCAAGCTAATTCAGGCATAACTTGAAAATTCATTCCATAGATGCCCGAGATTACTGTCATGGGGATAACAATTGTAGCGATGATGGTCAATACTTTCATCACTTCATTCATTTTATTACTAATACTGGAGAGATAAATGTCAAGCATACCTGAAACAATGTCTCGGAGCGTTTCCACGGTATCGATCACTTGGACAGTATGATCATACACATCCCTAAGGTATTTTTGAGTTTCAGTCTGTATCAATACTGATCCCCCACGTTCTAATCGGCTGATTAATTCCCGCAAGGGCCACACAGCTTTACGTATGAAGATGAGATTAGTTTTTAGAGAATGTATCATTTGTAAAGTCTCAGTTCCAGGTGCTGTAACCACCTCTTCTTCTAAAAATTCGATTCGCTCACTTATTCTTTCTAGAATTAAAAAATAATTATCAACAATAACATCAACTAATGCATACAAAAGGTAATCGGCACCATAGGATCGAATCTTTCCTTTTTTTCCTGTTATACGTTCACGAACGGGATCAAATACATCTTCGGGTCTTTCTTGGAATGATAACACGTAATTTTCTCCAAGAATTAAACTCACTTGTTCAATGACAACACTTTTTCGTTCCTCATTGTAATTTAGCATTTTTAAAACTAAATAGAGGTGATTTACATAATCATCAATTTTTGGCCGCTGATCAGTATTGAGAACATCCTCTAATAACAAATGATGTAAGTTAAAATATTCTCCAAATTTTTCCAAAAGAGAAATATCATGAAGTCCTACAATATTTATCCATGTTATAGTTGGTTTTGCCTTAGATGGTAAACATTCTTCTACTGTCTTTACTTCTTTTTCTTCATACTCCTGTTCATCATATTCTAAGACTGTTATCTCTACCTCTTCTATTTTTTTATGACCAACAAGAATAGGAGTACCTGGAGGAAGGCCGACTTTATTTTGTCTTTTTTTAATAATACTTGGCCGTCTTTTTGATTTTTCTATTTGAGACATTGGATTTGATCTCCTTAATTATATTTTTATTAAAGATTGAAAGATTAACACTTTAGCGCTAGGATATTTATTAAAGATTATTTTCATGGATAGTTTAATTTGTTTTTATCACATCTGTAGTTTAGGATTATAAATATGAGTAATTAAAATTAAGACACATGAACAGAAATCATACAATTCCTTCCTAGCTAGTATAGTTGTTCAATTAATTTCTTAAAAATTCAGACGATTCATTGAGAGTTCTTGTGGTACTACATATTTAAGTAACCAATCTCCTAATGAAAAGAGATGGACTTTTTCTGACTCAAGAAAAACCCAAAGCAGCCCATTGGATAAAATCAGCTGTTTTGGGCTTCCAAATTTCATCCACTCTTTTGAATTTTCCCAGATAATAACTGTTGCATGAGTCCTTTTCGTAATTGAGTTGTTTCATTAAGGATCAGTTGTGTTAATGCTATTTTAGCTTCCACTGCAGATAATATTTCTATAATATTCCTTTGTTCCTTTATTGATGGAAGTGGGATTTGAATAGTATTGAAATCAGATCTGTTGATCCCTCCTACCACCCCATGAAATCTTTTCTTTATTTGGTTTTGGCAAACTGAAGAAAATAGCATATAAAACAAAAATTGATTATCAAGGACATTTTTATCATTACTTCTAACAATGAATACATGTTCATTAACCGCTACTTTCTCAAATGGCAATTCCTGAACTAATGCGACTTTACCTGTGGTTGCTCCATCTTTAACCACTAAGATATCGTCTATTCGAACTTTACCTTGAGTTAAATACTTATCGTACAACTCTTCAGGAATATATTTGATATTCTCCCAATTAATATACCCAGATTCATTGATGTGTTCTCCCCCAATGCTAGCTACTGTTCCTTCTTTTAAGGCTCCACCTTTCGCTCTTTTT
>JBHLPG010000210.1:0-6765 GCA_048939725.1 Promethearchaeota archaeon
TAGTGAATTCCTAAGAAAATATTATGAATATTCTACTCTCTATATCACTCTACTTTCAGATACAGCCGAGGAGTTCAACAATCTAATTTTAACCGGAGAAGTTACAAAAGATTGGCATAGCTCGGATTTCAAGGATAACGAAAATCACAAGTTTATCAAGGAATTATTAACTCCCCCTAAAAAACCATTCTCTTTCTCTATTAACCGAATTGAGGATAAACAATTATCTCAGGTCTATAACCAACTCAAACAAACATTTTACCAGAAATTCAGAGAAAACCTAACTTCTGCACGATCCCAATCAGCAATTGCTCGGGCTGTAATTGGTACTGAATTATTATTAGAAAGGCGGCCTCTGACTCAGGAGGAGATCGAAAAAGCAACAAAATTTCAAAGAAGTACAATTTCAGATACTCTGAAACTATTGTTGAACATGAAAATGGTTCAGCTAGTCAAAAAACCTGGGGATCGTAAGAAATACTATGTTATAATCCAATCTTGGGATACTAGAACGCTTAATCGAATAAGGACAAACATTGGTTACGCATTAGAGATGCAAAAAAAAAATAGTTATTTCTATGAAATAACAAACCAAATAACAACAGATAAGGATGTCAAATCCCTGTTAGTGTTTTTTCAACATGTCCGTCAATCTTATGAGCAATTTAAACAATACTTCAAACTAATTGAGGTAAAATTTCTTAATATTCGATTGAAGGAATATTTAGCCCAGAGAACTAACTTGTAAAATTCTTATGGACCCTTCTTCTGGATAATTCGTGGCATGATAATATAAGTAATTTTGCCACAACGGATATTGTTTTATGTTTTTCAGCAAATGCTCCATAAATAAATGAGAATTTTTAATTTCAGAAGGGTAAAAAATGGAAGTTCAACGACTTTATTGTTACAATCCCGATAAGACAAGAAGTTTAAATGTTCAAAGTTTTGTTGAGACATCTTTATTATTATTGGACCGCTTATTGGTCTATCTGGCTGACCATAAGTCTGATATTCTAGATGAATACATCACTCGTTTGGAAATGAGATACAAATCCGTTGCTACGAGCAGCTTTGACATTACTGACACTCTTGATCTTTCTAATATAAGTACAGAAATGAAAATTCTAATGAATTTTCCAAATCTCTGGAGGGCTTGTGCGGATTTCATCCTTACAATGCTTGATGTACCTCAAGATTATACCTGGGAACCCCAAGAACTCGATTTGCTAACAGAAAACGTGACCAGAGCAAGTTACCATCATTTCTATTATCGTGCTAAAATCTTGACTGACCTGATGGACAGAGATGAAGCACTTCAACTAGTGAAAGAGTTTATCGATTATGCAATGGAAACTTATGTGCAGGTGCCAAAATACGAGGATTTAAATTCGATGTATGAAGAGAACATCCGAGAATCTTATGAGAATGAGTCAGCAGACTGGATAGCTGTACCAGTTAGTGGAGGTAGGTACATTTCTAGGGGAGACAGATGTGGACCCTATGTAGTGTTGAAGGAATTCAATGATCCTGAACTAGCTTACATTGTCGCATGTTATGGAGATTACGACCTGATTAAGAAAAGAAACGAGAATTTCGTACTCACAAGAACCCATACTCAGATGAATGGTCCCTATTGCGATACCTGTATTCACGATACCAGGATAGTGGACAAAATAGACCATCCCCCAAAGGAAGTTTTTGATAATCTTTAGGGAAAATAAATAGAGGAAACTCTTAACCACTATATCGACCTTGAAGAGGAACATACAATACTTTTTCGATGGTCTCCATTCTAATATCACTACCCTTTTTTTCAAGTAAGATCAAATCTTGAGAGTTTCCAAATCCTTGTCGAGGGGCTATCAAATTCCCTCCTTCTTTAAGTTGGTCAATTAGAGGAGGGGGAATCTCAACGCAAGCAGCGGTTAAACATATTTTGTCATACGGGGCGTTGTGACCATACCCATATCCTCCATCTCCCTCCACTAAAGACAAATTAGGATAATTAAATAGTGAAACACACTTTTTTGCATATAAGTATGTTTTGTGGTCTATTTCAATAGAAGTAACGTAACCTTGGTGCCCTACTATCTCTGCAGCTAGGACTGCTCCATAACCTGAACCTGTTCCGACTTCTAGCAGAGAATCTCCAAGTGATAGATTAATTGCTTCATAAAACATCGGATATGAGTGAGGACATGAAATAGTCGCTCTCTTTCCCGGAAGTGGAAATGGGAGTTCTTTATATGTATGATCTCGATAGTTGAATGGGACAAATAGCTCTCGGGGGATTTTAAGCATTGCTTCTTCTATAATTTTGGATGTAAGAATGCCTTGTTGCTTTAATGACGCAATTCTTATTTGTCTTTCCTGTACAAAGATTTCTGGTGTTTTACTCGAGGGCTTTGGAGGTGGAATAATCCATCCAAACATGCAAACTCAACCAAGGACTAATTAAAAAACATGATAGAGAGTCAAAATGTATGTAAAATTTAAGCAAAATAATCTTTTTAGATCTTTATCTGAGTCTGAAGGAATAGGATCAAATCTTATTTACAAGAATTTAGGAGAATGTAATCTTGGGTTTATGCTTTGGTGTGAGACCCTTTGAATTCCAAGACTTCATTAAAGTGATAAAAAAAGGAAAAGATATATCTAGTATAAATTATACAGAAGTGGTAAGAAATAGTTTACAAAATAAATTTCAGCATTTTGAAGTTACTAGTGATTTAGCATATGTTTTACCTGGCCTTCTAAGTAACGACGTAATCAATCAATTAACAGAATTTAAAAATCGTAATGAATATACCTGTTCAGTACACTTACCACTTTGGGGTATTGAATTAGCGTCCCCAAATGAGTACATAAAGAACGCGTCAATTGAGTGCATTGTTGATGCAATTCAAAAGACCAAAATATTAAATCCAGTATGCTGGGTTGTACACGCTACTGGAGCATTGATCTCAGAGTTCACTAGGATTCAATTACCCCCTTTTGTGAAAGAATTTATGACTAGAAGGTTTGCGTCAATCGCTCAAGAAAGTCTTGAACAAATCATTGATAGAACGAACATTTCGCCTCGTAATCTTGCAGTTGAAAACGTTGAATTTCCTTTTAGAGAAATGGATGAATTTATTGAAGCTCTAGATTTAAGCGTGTGCTTTGATACTGGGCATCTTCTTGCTGGATATTCTGGTGAATGGGATGGTGGAGTTTTAGATTTTTTTGAAACGTACCGTGATCGGATAGCAGAATTTCATATCCATGACGGTAAAAAACCTAGAATTGATCATAAACCTCTTGGTGAGGGTGATCTTCCGGTAAGGGAAATTCTTGATAAATTAATTAAAGTAGATTTCACTGGACCAATCGTTTTTGAAATTGATCTCGATGAGGTCGAAAAATCAATGACTTTCATCAAAGAGAATATACCTGCAGCTTTGTAAATCATTAATAATGATTAATCGCTGTTGAACAGCTCTCTCAATTGAATTAAAGCCTCTTTAATAATTCCAAATGATCTTTCATATGGAGGTTCAAAATAAGGATCTGGAACATTAATAGGCTTTCCTAGAGTAAATTCCAGTAATAAAAAGGTGTTCTTATTAGGTATTTTTCTTATATGATTTCTTTCCATTACTAGGACTAGATCCGCCCCTTTAAACATATCAGGATGATCGGGAAAATATCGTGGTGAAAATTCAGAGATTTTATCAGGAGGAACCCCTTCCTTTAATAACGTATTACGTGTTTCCATGGATATTGAATAATTACGGTATGTGACGCCGCCTGATTCTACTTGAATTTTGCTTTTTAACTTAATATCCTCTTCTAAGAGGTGTTCAAAGAGTAGATGAGCATAAGGGCTTCTAATTATATTTCCAGAACATATGAAGACTAAGCGAAAGTGATTTGATTCTCTAAATTTTTCTAAAATGCGTTGTTTATGTTCATCTAGTTGAGGAATCAAAAAAATCACTCAATTCGCAGATATTCCTTCACTTTTTAATAAATAATGAATAATGACGGTTTCTTATCTAGTTAATATTATAAATTAGTATAGATATATCTACACAGATTATTCCTAGTATGAGGATCATCTAATGATTGATGAAAGTGAAACCGATCAAAAAATCATACGAAGACCTCATTGTAGATTCTGTGGACATGAACTTACCTATATCGTGAAATATTGCCCTATATGTGGAGAAGAACTATATTAGTATCACATAACGGTAAATCTAATTTCAATGTTAAAAAATCCGAGGAGATTTCCATTTTTGGACTGGATGTAAAGGAAATTAAGAAGAATCCTTTTTTCTGCTAGAATGATTACTTTTGTCAGAATCTCACTGGAATCTAGTTTTTGATTTACATGGAGTCTTAGCGGACGTTAATGCCATAAATCGTAACTATGGAAACTACTTAGAGAAAATTTTAGTACCAGTCGGGATAAAACGTGAAAATGTTTCAAAAATTCACGAATTTGCGTTCAAAAATTGGATTACAGAAATTAATCACCTTTTTCGTGAATATGATAATTGGGAAGGACGAAAAAGGAAATCAGAAGATTTCATGGAAGAGTATAAACAAATTGATGCTAAATGGGAGAGATACATTCTTGAAAATGTTCCCTCTGTCCATCGTAACTCGATTAAACCACTTTTAAAGACGTCTTTAGTAGAGTATGAAGCACTAGCAAATGGCTTGTTTCCCATCCTCTTTCCTGAGGTTAATTCAGTCTTAACAGAGTTAGTTAAAATAAATCAATTACGTATGCACATAGCATCGTCGGCTTCCTCTCGACATGTGCAAGGTGCAGTTATGTGCCATAATTTGAATGGCTTTTTTCAAGAATTAATTGGATATGATACAGTAAAAGCACCCAAAAAGTCAAAATCAGGAGATTATTTCAGGAAAATGCTTCAAATCATCGATACAATTCCAGAAAGAGTCATTTTTGTTGGGGATTCCGTTGAGGAAGCAATTCTCGCAACTAAGCTTGGGATGAAGTTTGTTTTCATTTGGAGAATGAGTAATTCTGAATTTAAAGAAGTTCCGATTAACAAAATCGAAATTATAGACGATTTAACCGCTTTGATACCTATTGTTAAATCATTAGTAATTTATTGAGAGAAAAATATTATTTCAAAGATTCTTCAAGAAACCTAGAAAACTGGAATTCTAAGATTCTATAAAAGATGCCTTAAAAGAGCGGTGCTTCTTATACTAAATACAACAATTAAGCAATGATCAACTTGCTTAATGGAAAAATTATGGAATATCATGATTTAAAGGAGATTGTTGCCATGGTACTGATGGGTCAGTCAGGTATTACCAATGCAACATTGCTAGCATCAAATAGGATTCTTGAAGACACCTTTGTTGGATCCAATCCATTTGTTGAGGGCCTTGAATTAATTGCCGCAGAAGATTCAGCTCTAATAGCTCAGTACTATCATTGGGGTGGCCAAAAAACCTTTCCACTAAACCCCGATAATTCAGCATTCAGTAATCTTGATGTTATGTACATTATCAGCTCTAATCAAGAAAATTGGCATGAATATTGGCCCCGATCGCTATGGGAATTTCGAGATGGTGCAACAGTTGTGTTTCAGTTTTCTCAAGATATAGAGGATTCACTGGATGATGCTGAAGAGATTATTCCAGAGCTAAATACTTGGATGGGTACAACTTTAGATATTCTATATGGAGCATATGATTCGATCACTGATACTACCTACCTGTTTTATTGGGGATATATGTCTCCACAGAACCATTCAGATTTCATTTACGACGAGTTTTATGATGTATTGAGGCCTAGTGGTTCAAGTGGTTTCACAAATTTCATTACTGATGAAGTAATAGCCTCAGCCCCTGTGTCTGTGGTAGCAACAGGCCTTGTTAAGCCTGAGACAGAGTGGGTTCCTCTCACTGTAGCAGCTTTCATACTCGAAGATGGAATATCCATTGATGAAAATGACGTTCATAATATGTCTATTGGATCAGCATTTGATTATCTAGGATCAATTATGCCTGCTTCTGGATCACAATATAGCAAGATTGTGTTCAAGCTTCCATATGTAGCAAACGTCTATAATTCATACCCTACCACGGATAACCTGTATCCTGAGCTCACAGGTGACTTTGAATGGACATTAAAAGCAGGTGAATACATTGATGAAAGCTATGACGACATATATGTTACCTATGATATGGCTGTAGAAGAATTGGAGACTTTTCCGCAGATTACATCTGAAGTTGATGTTGATACTGCTAGTTTACGATCCACAACAGATCCTATACTCAATTATACCATCAGTATGACCAATACTGGAGATGAAGAAGCCTATAATGTGGCTTTTGCATGGGATCTTGGTGAGGAAAGACCAGAACCAGTTGAAATCCCTCTTTTTGACTCCGATACGTATATGTACGATAGCGCGATTTGGAAATACTATGATATTCGCGACGGGTTACTATACGACACTTACCAAGGTTTTGGTGCTGAAATTCTTGTAAAAGGTTGGTTTACCTTTCTTAATGGAACACTCATTCCAACAGAAAATATGCCAATCGGAACTACAGGGTATTTTATGCTTGATATAGGGGCAGTATTCCAAAAAGTGATGCCTCTCAAGACGTTTTTCACATTCGATTATTCCAGTAACTTGGTAGAAATAACCTTAGAGAATGGGAATTTTGCTCTTCTTGGGAACATTGATGAACTTGATGAAGGAGGCAGTGAAAGCTTCTGGTGGG
>JBHLPG010000211.1:0-6757 GCA_048939725.1 Promethearchaeota archaeon
TGGCTTTTCTGCTAACTTTTCACTTGATGTTCTTGTCATTTCCAATAGGTTTCGCATTATTGCAAAACTTTCAGTGCGAAATGTACCCGTAACAATTGGTTTGGAACAGTTAAGAAGACCAAGATATAATCGATGCCAATCCTGCGCATCATTAGGGACATCTGAATAAACTATAGCCGTTGATTGGGCATCAATATAAGGTAAATGGTCGACAATCTTTGAGAATTTGATAAAGTCTGTTGATAAAGCTTCTCTTATATTTCCCGAGTCTAAATCCTGGATAAATATTGCTGCCGACCCAGGATCAAAGTGAACGTTGTCTTGTGAGAGTTTTATGACTTCTTTTCCGTCTCTGCCAAATAATTTAATTTCTGAAGGAGCATAAGTCCGTAACTTGTCAATTAAATCCGCTGGGATGAAGTATCTATCAGCTTCATTTTCAACTCCTTCCTCCTTTAATAGACTTCGTGCTTCAGGATTTTCAAGTTCCACGCCTTGGGTGCTAAGAATTGTTTTAGCTTCTTGATAGATCTTTTCTTTGTATTCATTTGTCAATAATTCAATTTTTGGACGTAATATGGTCAATAAAATTTATCCTCCTCGGAGTTCATCGATTATTTTTCGAAGTAACTTTATGTGATTAGGTCCAGTCCCACAACAGCCTCCTACTATCTGGCCATCATATTCAAGGATTTTTTTAATGTCTTTTGCAAAGTCTTCTGGTAGTTGTTTGTAGACGGATTTTCCATTTTCCAGTTGTGGATTACCTGCGTTTGGCTTAATTGAAAGTGGAGCCTTTGGAGCTACAGCTCTCATATTTTTCATAAGATCAAAGAAATCATCACTACTGAGGGTGCAGTTTGACCCAATTACTGCTACTCCTGAATCCAGAAGCTCAGAAACGCAGTCAACAACTGTATTACCCATAATCGTAAAGTAACCTTTTGGTGTTCTTTTATAAGTCATACTAGCTATAATAGGCTTATTCGATTCAATTTGAACAGCAAGAACTGCAGCTTTCATCTCTCGTATATCGGAGAACGTTTCAAGGTGCCATGCGTCAACATAAGGAGCTAATGCCTTCGCTTGCTTTTGAAAACCCAATTTCAGTTCATTGATGGATGCCTTACCTACTGGTTCGAGAAATTCGCCAGATGGCCCTATATCGCCTATTACACATTTATTTTCTGGACAAACACTTTGAAGTATTTCTCCTGAACTCTTATTGATTTCTTCTAGCTGATCTTGGATTCCATACTTTTCTAGAGCGACACCATTTGCTCGAAACGTTGCAGTCTGAACGATGTCACTTCCAGCGTCATAATATTTCTGAAATACTTCTCTGATTACTTCTGGATGCTCTATATTCCAGATATCAGGAGCTTCTCTAGGTTTTAGCCCTCTAAGCATTAGTTCTGTTCCTAAAGCCCCATCAAATAATATAATCTCCTTTTCGTGTAAAAGGGAGAGAAAATCCATAATTATCTAATCCTAAGACTAAGAAACGCCTAGTAATTGTTTAGCAATCGTCACTGCAGAGACAGCGTTTTCTGCGTACCCATCAGCTTTACATTCTTTTACCCATTTTGTAGTGACAGGTGCGCCTCCAAGCATAACCTTAAATTTTTCACGAATCCCTTGTTGCTCAAGTAGTTCTACAACTTTTTTTTGCCCCATCATTGTTGTGGTGAGCAATGCTGATACACCGATAAGATCAGCTTTGTGTTTTTCGGCCTCTGCGATAATAGTTTCAGCCGATACATCAGCACCTAGATCGATAACATCAAATCCATTGGCTTTCAACATAGTCGCAACAATAGTTTTGCCTATTGTATGAATATCTCCTTCAATAGTCGCCATTATGACCCGTCCCTTCGTTTCCCTTGTTTCGGAATCCCCGAGATGTGGAGTGATAATATCGACTGCCTCTTGCATAATTTGTGCGCCTCTCATGAGCTCTGGTAAAAAGAATTCCCCCTGATCCCAAAGATCTCCTACTCTTTTAATACCAGTACCATACCCTTTTTCTATTACTTCAAGTAATGGGAGTTTATCTTTCACAGCTTTTTGTGCAAGACTTTTCGCTTTCTCCATGTCGAGGTCTACAACACTTGCTGCCATTTCTTCATATATTGATTCCATTACAAACACCATTAAAGTTGAGGAAGAGAAAAAATATGCTTTTTTAAATACCTCATCAATTACTAAGCTTATTCTTAAATTCATCCATTTGGATAGTATTATTCGTTAATCGAGCCTCCTCTGCAGCAAAGGCCATTATGTGACTTTCCAAAGAAGATTTCGCACTTGTCAAAGGTTCCTCAGAATCTAGCTGCAATGATCTAATGAAAGATTTAATAAGGCCAATATCCCCTCCCCCGTGACCAATTTCTGCATCAAGATCCACTTTTTGATCAATAATTAGCTTCTCCGTCTCATTGAAATGATCATACAGTGTGAGTTTCTCTCCAGATGCAAGAAACTCCCCAATTAAAGTTCCTTGGGTGCCGTCAATACGAATTGTCCTCCCTTCTAAATGCGAAAAACCGTGCATTGTAAACGTCGAAGTTACACCATTTTCAAATTCTATAATTGTTACCTGGTGATCAACAACATCATTATCAGCGAAATAAACGCATCTACCATAGGGACCACTTTCTAAAGCTTCCCATTTTCCTTTAGTTGTAAAGTCCTCTGTAATGGTTGAAACTGGCCACCCTTTATACTCTCCCACTTGTCGGAATAAAGGTAAATTTTTAAGCTTTAAGAAGAGTTTCGGACGATTCAAAGCCAAATTCGCAATGAAACGTACCTTTCCAGATCCCCCAAGCTGTGCGATTCTAAGGAGAGGTACAATGTCAATATATATTCGGGGTGCATAGTACTTACAAGAATCAGCCACAGCACAACCATTTAAACAGCGATCTTTTGCTCCTAAAGGTGCATTTTCAGGCCTGAAATGCTTCAAACTCCCAAATGAGCTTATTTTTAGGGGAGAATATCCTACAAGCCAGTATAATATATCTAAATCATGACAAGATTTCGCAAGAATCATTGGACTTGAGGATTTTTCTATAGCCCAATGTCCTCTTACAAATGAATGGGCCATATGCCAGTAGGAAACATTCTCACGATGATCTATTGTTATGATGTCCCCTAATTTTCCAGATTGAATAATTTCATAGATCCTCTGAAAGAATGGAGTGTACCGTAACACATGAGCGATACGTAGTTGTTTATTCATTTCTTCCGCTTTATATGTTAATTGAATACATTCATCCATTCTCGTTGCCATTGGTTTTTCTAATAACACATGATATCCAAGCTCGAGCGCTTTAATTGCAGGAGCACTGTGCATCTGGTCCTGGGTACAAATAAATGCTGCATCTGCGATTTTTGATTGGAGTAAATCCTCCCAGGTTTCATATTGATTTGATTGAGGAATTGTGTGAGCTTGTGCGAAGAGGTCTCTTCTGATTGGATGAGGCTCAGCAACCGCTACAAATTCCAAGTCTTGAGGATTATTTAGAGCATAGTTTCCATATACATCTTTACCTCGGTTCCCTGCACCAATCATAATAGCAGATATTCTCTTTTGGGATTTCAACACGATAGCATGCTCCTATAGTAACAGGAAGATTAGGAATAACAGCTAGAATTAAACTAGAGTTAATTATGCCTATTATCTTTAGCAATAGCAAATATATTAATTAAAATTAAATGTATTTTCTTATGTAAGTTCTAGAATACACTAAAACCAATAATGCTACTGTTAGAATTAGTAGATCAAAGCTAGAAACATTCTGCCCAAGAAATTCATTTAAATCAGTTCGTTCTAGCTTTAATTCAAGATTAAAAGTGGCATCATGGCTTTGGTATACCCCCTGCATGGAAGTAATTATTTCATAGGCTAATAGGACACCTGTCCTCTTCTCCCAGCGGAAATCTGCGTTGAATGTAAATTGTAAATTTAATCCAAAGCTATCATTTTCCATATTACCTTCATACTTGATCCACATGTGATAGTCTTTTTCATTCTCTTCGTCCCCCAAATCCAGAATTGTCTCCATTCCTTCAATTGCACCTGGTAATGTTGATTTATTCCATACTTCTAAGGAAGAAAGTAATGTCTCAACAGGTACTATAAACACCCAATCTCCTATAGTAACACCTGTATCACTAAACAGGAAATCATAACCAGAGCCTAGTACTCCACGACCTAGGGATTCTTGGAGTCCATAGTCAATTAGTAAGGATGAACTATTAACAACAACTGTGATATTTTCCCAAGAAACTTGATAAATTATGGTAGTTTGAGGTGTTGTTTCATATGTGAGTACGGTAACAGTGAGTTCTTCTTGAATTGGAACTAATGTATTTTCCAAACGATATCCTTGAGTGGACGATCTGAAATTTAATAGTCCTGAAGAATAAACAAAGGACATGTAAGCTTTATCTACAGTGTAATCCCAAGTATCATTAGGTTTGACTTCAGGGATAACACCTGAGACATGAGAACAGTTGATCGTAAAAAACAGGAGAATTGTTAATATGCTACAGTAGAATAGAACTCTCTTAAAAAAATTCAACATTGATATCACTTAATATTGGAGAAATTTTGTTTAAAATTCTTTAGAACTTGGTACCTATTATCAATACTACATCAAGATGTACCCCCCATGTTATAAACTCTGGGTGTTAAACCCAAATAACCTTAGGCTTCATCGATATTAATATCATAAGTGATCTTAGGTTTAATGTTTTTTCCAATAATACAATACTTTGGTATGAGGTCACAGGCTCTCTCTAAGAGAAATTTATCGCCAGTAATATTGATTACACACCTGATTGAAGAGAATTCATAATCGTTTATAGATTCATTAAATTGAACTGTGGATGATGTGGCAACACTAAGGGATTCAGGGTTGGTGTGTAGTCTATCGCATATTTGGAGAATCGTAGCTAAAGTACAGGTGGCAATAGCAGCAAGAAATAGATCTTCTGGTGAGGGAAGGTTGACACCTCCAAAACTGGAGGGACAGCTAAATGGTAGAGGTGTTTTCCATTCAGTTGTAACAAAATGACCTCTTTTTTCTTCTTCCCATATAGCAGTTGCTTTTACATCAAAATTTTTAGCTTCAGGATTTATCATGGCGATTATTCTCATTTCAGTGTTGATTTTTCTCACGAAGGGTTTCTTTCTTTGCTTTTTATCGATAACTTTTGGAACATTTAAGACAAAAAATTAATAATTTAATAAAATATTTACAGTTAGAATAACTGTGAGGAGTCTCCCTATTAATACCATCATTAATGATGATTGTTTAGAATTCCTTCCAAAGCTACCTAACGAATCTATTGATCTTATTATAACAGATCCTCCTTATGCAATATCATCAGGAGACTCACGCACTTTAACAATGAAAAACATCAAGAAACAAGAAGGATTCGGTGGGGATTGGGAGATTATTAATGAAGAATGGGATACTTTTACTTTTGATAAATATTGTACTTTAATTAGAAAGATGTTACAAGAAAGTTATAGAGTTTTGAAAAATACAGGATCAATGTTCATTTGTGGTACTTACCACAATATCGGTATTATAAATTATTTCGCTCAATCTACGAATTTTAAAATCATTAATGAAATCATCTGGTATAAAAGGAATGCTTTTCCCAATTTATCCCAAAAATGCCTTACTGCTTCTCATGAAAATATCCTATGGATAGCCAAGAGCGATAGTTGGAATTATAATTATGAGAGTATAAAACAATCAAGTTACTCTTTTGACAGGCTTAAAGAAGCTAATAAACAACTTCGTTCAGTATGGGATATTCCTAATAATAAAGGGAAAGATGAGTTGGCTTATCGTAATGTTTTTACTGACAAATCTTATTGGATTAAATCCCAAAAACCTTTGCGTTTAATTGATCGATGCATTGAAATCTCTGCTAAACCCAAAGATATAGTTGCTGATTGGTTTGCAGGAGCTGGAACTACTCTAGTATCTGCATTAAATCACTCATTATCAGTTATTGCATGTGAAGTTAATCCAAAATATGTTGAAGTGATTAAATGGCGACTTAAACAGAGAAAATAAACTTGTTATGTGGTTCTCTGTTTTTCTTTTGATACTAATGGTATTATTATGAGGATTAGAAGTGTACCAATAACATAAAGACTTGTTGTGACTATAAAACACAATCTAAAGTTGTTATTTGGTCCGATGAGGAATCCTCCAATCGCTGCTGAGAAATTCCAGAACATTCCCCAAGACAGCGTCTGAATCGAGTTCACTTTCCCTCTATTCCTTTTTGGAACGATATCCATCAAAATAGAACGACTAAGAGGTTGTGATGCGTTCATGAGAGATCCTCGAGCAAGAAAGATCGGAACGAGGATTAAAATTGGAGGGTAGAATGAAATGATAAACAAACAAGCGGTCGCAATTCCTTGGACGAAAAATATCATCTCTGCTCGTCCTCGTTTCAAAGAAAACTTTTGAGCATAAATGCTTGTTAATCCTGTGAGTATTGATGTTGTTCCCATTATTAATTGAACAGGAATGGGAGTCATATCATATTGTTTCATAAAAAAAATAGGAAAGAATTTAATTGTCATACCAGCTCCAAATCCTATTAGTAGATTTGAAATTAGTAGTATTATAATTATTAGAAGATTTACCCTCGAATTATAATTATTTTCGTCATTATTCGTAGTACGTACCATATTTAAATATTCACTGGCCTGTCCTAG
>JBHLPG010000212.1:0-6732 GCA_048939725.1 Promethearchaeota archaeon
AATTCTAAATTATCTTCTTAGGTACAATAATTTTCCTAGGTTCAATTTTTATTTTTGCTTTATCAATAAAACGAAACTTCGTGTGGTCTGTTAAGAATCTATCTCTTAGCACTTCAATACTAAGTTCTTCTGATTTGCGGGAAGTTCCAATAATATCATAACCCCGAGAAGTCAAGTAGACAGCGTGTGATAATCCTAATCCTGAGGAAGCTCCTGTAATTAGAATTCTCTTAGACACAGTATTTCCCCTAATCATGGTTTTTTATAGAATTCAGTGTGATCATATTTTTTCCATGGTCGTGTAAAAGGAATATCAGGGAGTTGATCCTCATGTCTCATCTCCCGTTCGAAGTAGTAGTAAAAAGAAGCTTCCCCAACAAGATGCATACCGCCTGTGACAGGTATCACTGCTCCAGTTACCCATTCTGCTAAGTCTGATACTAGAAATGTTATTACTTTTGCGACATCTTCAGGAGTTCCAAATCGCCCACGAGGAATTTGTCGAATCAGTGCTTGTGATAGATCTGGTAATTCCAGAGGTTCTTTCATCATCGGGGTGGCAATAGTTCCTGGACGAACTGCATTTACATTGATACCAAAAGGAGCAAATTCCAAAGCTAAAGCACGGGTCAATCCTGAGATACCTGCTTTGCTTGTAGCATAAGCAGCGAGTCCAACGACTGGGATTTCATCATTTATGCTAGATACATTGACAATTCGACCTTTAATGCCCATTCTGATCATAATATGACCTACAGAATAGCACATAAGGTGGGTTCCTTTCAGATTCGTGTTAATAGTCCAGTCCCACTCTTCTTCAATCATATCTAAGTAGCTAGAAAGACCACCTACCCCAGCACAATTAATAAGAACGTCAATTGATTGAAATTTATCAAGTGTCGCATTAACTAAGTTGGTTACTTCACTAGATTTTGAGACATCTAATTGATGGAAGAAGCAGTCTTTGCCTTTTTTTGTTAATTTCTGTTCAAATTCTTCTCCAAGCTCCTCGTCAAGATCCGCAATGACTACTTTCATACCGAAGTCGGTAAAATGTTTCACAACAGAAGCTCCAATACCAGAAGCTCCTCCTGTTACTATTGCAACCTTATTCTTTAATTTCAAGGCGTTCATCAAGAGTCATTCCTTAGTAGTTGATAGGTTGACATAATCACCATGAAATTCTACTGGAATGCTGGCAAGAATTTCAATCCACTTAATTGTGCTATCTGATGTTCGAAGAAGCTTAATCAGACTCCCCTTTTTCAGTTTAAGTTTTCTCATTGTCAAAGCTTTCGTTGCCCCAAGTTCCTGACGAAGTATCCTAACCCAGTTACCATATTTCCCTGTAATCACAAATTCAGTTTCTTTTTCCCCTTCCCATATGTCTTCTATGACCCCATCGTTCTCTCTATATCCAATACGTATTGTTTCAGTTACATTTTTTTTTGGTTCTGGTTCTAAAATGAAAGTGAAGGACTTTATTCCTTCCCCCTTTGTCATTTCCAGATAATCTTCATTCTCATTTACTCGTTTTTTGATTTCAAGCAAATGCTCTTTACTACCTAATTGCATCTTTAAGCCCTCTTAATCGACTAACAGAATAATTCGAATCAGTTTCATCTCCCCTATTAATTGATTTCGATTGTTTCCAAGCTAGTTTAAACTCTAAGCGGAATCTCTGCTAAAATTAATAGAATGAGAAGGGAAACACAGACTATTAAGAATGCATAAAGTAAGCGCCAAAGACCATGAAAGTAAAGCCATTGAATGCGGTCGACCATTTGTGAGCCTTTCTGAGCGATATGACTCATTTTTAAAAGATATGTATACTGTTAGGGAGTGAAATATTCGCACTCAAGAATTTCTTGAGATTTTAAATCATGATTTACCCAAGCAAGACGTAACTTCGCTCTATAAATCATCATTTGTAAGAGTAGTGAAATAAAAACCATAATGAGAAGAAATATCACATTTATCCCAGCCAACAGGCGAGAAACTGAATTCAAACTGTTCATAAACAATTGAATGGAAAGAAAAGTCAGAATAGTGGCAGACGTTGCTATAGTAGATAAAGGAGTTGCTGCAACTGAAATGTGATCAGTTTTGAGATTATAATTGGTAAGTAATGCTACTAATTCCTGTCTCAGGTGATCTGGCTTATGAGAATGGTCTAACTTATGAGAATTTAATAATAAAACCTGGGGTTTATTTTTAAAGGTATTTTTTTCCAAAAGCTTTCAACGCTTGATGAAACATTTCTAGGGGGGCAGATGTTAGCCCAGCGCCGATTTGACCAATTCCAGCTTCTTTATGAGCGATTCCTGTGTTAATTAAGGGAGTTTCATTAAGTTCGACAACTTTTCGAATATCTATACCTGTGGGTGTTCCTCGGAAGTTTAAACTTGGAATTGTAAACACACTACTTTTTCCCGCTGTTATTTCATACATTCGTTCAGTTCTTTGAACTGCCTCACTAGCGGAGCCACCCACAAATGATACGATAGCTGGGGAAGCAGCCATTGCAAATCCACCAATTCCGATGACTTCAGAAATCGTTGAATCACCCAGATCTGGACATGCGTCTTTTTCAGAATACCCTGGAAAATATAATCCATCTACCATTGACGCAGGTGCGCTGAACCATTTTCGGCCCAAAGCTGACACTTGGATTCCAATATCTGTTCCATTACGAGCCATTGCAACAACAAGCGGGCAAAATTCTATATCACGTGCAGCGTCTGCAATTAGTTTCGAATGAGGCATTGAGAGGTTTAGATTGAAAATATCAGCATTTTCTTTTATGAATAAAAAGACTTCTTTTGCTGTTGTAATGTCTGAGGTATCCATTAGATGGGGAACAATCTCACTGAGAAAAAGATATGTTCCTGATCTATTTCTATTATGAGCTTCATCTCCCATGTGCAATGATTCAGAAATTATTGTTTTAATATCAATTCCTTTTGCATGTCTTATAGCTTTTTTCAACGAAGGAGCTAACACATCTTTCATCCAGGATAGTTTTTCTAGAACCTCGGAACTCCATCCCCCAAAACGTAAAACCTTCCCCCTCCCTTCATTGAGAGTACAATAAGCTCGTTGTTTACTCTCTTTATCTTCAAGCACAAAAACTGGCTGGTGGGGAGATGTTACTCCAGTCATGGGGCCTACTGTGTCATGATCATGATTACAATCAAATTCTATAGCCCCAGATGCCGCTAATCTATATGCTTCTTCAATATCACTAGCTAATCCTTCATACACGAGAATACCTGCTATAGCTCCTTGCATTGGACCACACATACGTTCCCATTCAATAGGAGGTCCAGCATGTAGTATAGTATTCTTTCCTATTCTAGGGATCGTGTTAATTGCTTCTAACTCTATATCTACTAGAAATGGTTGAACAGAAGCCATTTTCTTTAAAGCTAGCTCATTTGCATGTTCAATCTGATTTTTGATTTCCATTACTATCTCTTCCTTCACATATAAAGAATGGATCTCAAAGGAGCTTTTCCAGAATTTTGATAAGTTCAGGATCCCCTTGTGCAGGAGGTTCCCATTGAATTTGTACAGTAGGGATGCCTTGGGCTTCACATGAGTCGAAAAATGACTTTAATCCAATATTAAGGACTCTTGGTTCATTAGAGAGTAATTCATCAATTTTATTCATCAATTATCCCCTTTACTCTTTGTACACGCGTCGCAATTAAAGCAGCTAATCTAGCTGCTTGAGCATTTGTCGGCATTACATACACCCCAGTGTTGAGTAATTCTGATACTGAGTTATCAAGGTCTTGAGGATCGAGTTCTGTTCCACAAACATGTGCAACAATAGGAACTTTTCGATCTAATGATTTCCATATCGCAAAAGCTTCTGACATATCAAGTACGGGATCCTCATGAGATCCCCAGCCTAGCACGAAATCCATCAGGATAACTGCGGTCTGATGATTATGTATTTCTTTTAGAAATCTTTGAGTTCGCTCTGTTTGATCAATCATGGGATGAGGTTTACCTACTGTGAACTCATCTGCTCCCATGTCAATCAATGTATGTTCTCTACTGTTATACGGATTATCAATAATGTTGATATTTGGTAGCTTTACATTTGTCCATAAATTTTCTGATGCGGGTAGGATTTTGGTGATAATCATCGCAGCTTCAATTGCAAAAGTTCCTCCAGCAAATAATCCCCGAATATACTTTTGCTCAGGAGTCAAGATGGATTCTGTTTTGTGTAAAATCTGTTCTACATGATCCTTATCATCAAAGGTTACTGAGACTCGTTTCAATTTGTTTGATTGCATAAAGTGACTTGCAGAATAAGCAGCTTCTTCCAAAGTGTTAACTGTAAGAATTTTTCCAGTAAGGTCACAATAACCAGAATTTTTCCCAAGGAAATTAATAATTACAGGTTTATGGCATTTCTGAACTTCATCTAACACATGTTGGAGGGTTTTTTCATCAGGAGGCTTTGAAATGATGAGGATTAATTCAATATTTTGATCTCTATTGAGGGCATTTAACCCGTCGATCATGGAAATGCCACCAATGGAGTCTTTTACATCCCGTGAACCTGTACCAATCGCATGGGTAATACCTGCACCCATGCGATGGGCTAACACCATTACCTCCTGGGTCCCCGTTCCTGATGCTGCAACAATTCCAATTCCCCCTGGGGTGACCACATTCGCAAACCCCAGCCCAATATTCTTGATCATTGCTGTTCCACAATCAGGCCCCATTACTATTAATCCTTTTTTATGAGCATATTTTTTTAATGCGATTTCATCTTCTAGTGAGACGTTATCTGAAAATAACATAACATTAAGATCCTGTTCTAATGCTAGACGCGTCTCGCGAGCAGCATATTCACCTGGAACAGAGATTACAGCTAAATTAGCATTGGGAATTCCTGTAATGGCACCTCTTATTGAGCGAAAAGTCTTGAGGCTTTCCTCCTTATCCATCTTTTCTTGATTCATGTATTCAATGATGAATTGAATTGCTTCATCTGCAAAAGCTTTTGTTCTTGCCTTAATTGATAAAATAATATCACTAGGTCCAGCTTCTCTTGCTTCAGAAGTGAGAAGACCAACTTCTTCTAGTAATGGTTTATTTTTTGGAGTTCCCATAAGTACCGATGCTATTTCAATTCCTTCTAATTTGTTTGCAGCTGAAGAAGCACGCATTAATTGAACGGAATCACGATATCGTTGATGAATAATGTGTGTTTTTACAACAGTCACGCAATTACACCATTACTTTTGAAAAGAATTGTTTATATCGTTTTATCTATTCAAAAACCTTTTCTTCAGTATATTCTGCTCCAACAGCGTCTTCCTCAACATCACGAGGTTGCAAATCTTCGGGTTGTCCTAAGAATTCATGATAATATTCATGTTGAATTAGAAGGTTCATTATTTCGTTGGTTCCAGTCCAAATACTCATTAACCGAATATCTCTAAGTAATCTTTCGACTGGATATACATTAGTATAACCAATTCCTCCCATGATTTGCATTGCTTGATTAATCACGTCCCAAGCAGCATCCGTAGCAAATTTCTTACTCTCAGAAACCATACGACGGATTCTTCCATTAGTAATACCATTATTAGCATCAATTGTTCTTGCTGCACTATAAATCAAAGACCTCGCTGCATCAAGAAGGGTGATACTTTCTGCGAGCTTAAAACTCACGCCTTGGAATCTCCTAATTACCTGTCCAAATGCTTTTCTACGATTACTATATTTTGCTGCAACTTCTAATCCAGCTCTTGCCGATCCAATGGCGCCTGATGCGCTCGTCATTCGTTCAGGAATCATCATTTGATTGAAAATTTCCCCCCCTTGATTGATTTCTCCTATTAAATTCTCTCCAGGCACTTCAACATTATTGAAATTCAATCTTCCTGTTCCTCCTCCACGGCTTCCCATTAGTCCATATACATGTTTCACTTCTACACCTTCATTTCGTTGAACTATGAAGGTACTTATTGATTTTCTAGGATCTTTTGCCTTTAAATCAGTTTTCGCATATACTAGAAAAATATCTGCTCCTTCTGATCCCACTACGAAACGTTTCTGACCATTAAGAATAAAAATATCACCCTGTTTTTCAGCAATACAGGTTGCACCAAAAAAATCAGAACCACCCCGAGGTTCAGTCAGGGCTTCAGCACAAAATAATTTTCCTTTGATTATTGGTTCTAGATATTTCTTTTTCTGTTCTTCATCTCCATAATGATGAATAGCCTCCCCAACAATGCTAATCAGAGAGTATAAACATCCTAAACTTGGACCCAAAACACCAACTTCTTCTATGGCTGCTGTTTCAGCAACCCATCCAAGATCTTTTCCTCCATATTCAGATGGAAATCGAACTCCTAATAATCCCTCCTTAGCCAATTTTTTGACGTAATCAGTTGGATATTGAATTTCCTCTCGATCCATTTTCCGAAGCCAGGATGAGGGAATACTTTTAACAAATTCTCTGGTTTGATATTTCAACTCTTTCTCTTTTTCATTCAGTAAAACGTCAAACATCTTTATCTACCAGTTGGTTCTACAGAAAAACATTAATTGCATTAGTCTTTTAAAAAGGTCTTGATAACTCATTTAACACTATTGCAATACTAAAAATTAGAATTGAGGATTCATATTGCCATTATACAAAGCTATTGGGAAATCTATCTCCCGAACGGATGCTAGTGCCAAAGTAACTGGCAC